>NZ_JBHYGG010000050.1:0-19385 GCF_051859125.1 Gemmata sp. | reverse complement strand
CCCCGGCGACCGTGTGGTCGCCGGGGCTCCTCGCGTTCCGGGCACCCCTCCCCACGTCCGCCCCTCCAAGGGTGCGCGTGGGGATTTTGGCGAGCGGGGCGTGATCCCGGATCCGAGTGATCCGTACCCGTCGCACCGTTGGTTTTTGCCCTCCCCCTGGTGGGGGAGGGTGGCGAGGCTCTGCGAGCCGGGTGGGGGGAAGGCATCACGAGTCGCGAAGCCCTTCCCCCACCCGCCACTCGAAGACTCGTGGCGACCTCCCCCACAAGGGGGGAGGTCAAGAACACACGTCTCCCGCTCGCCCGCCCCCGCGGACCGCCCGCATCTCCAAACCGGCATGGACGCACCGGGAAAAAGTGTGCTAGTCTATTAACTGACCTCTCCACCCGCAAGGATGCGGTCAACTCCTCTCGTCTGTTTTTTCTCATCCCCGGAGGGCAGTCCCGTGCCCGTCACCCGTTTGCTCTTCCGTCCGCTGGCCCTGGCCGTTCCCGTCACCCTGGCCGCCGCCGTGTTCGCTCCGCTCACCCGCGGCACCGCGACCGCCGCCCCCGACCGCACCGCCCCCGAGCCGGCCCGCGCCGCCGGGCTCGACGTCGAAGTGAAGTGCGTCGACGACAGCACGCTGAAGCTCAAGCTCCTGGAGGACAAGCTCGAACTCGTCACCCGGTACGGGTTCCTCCAGGTCACCGTCGCCGATGTGCGGCGGATCGAGTTCGCGCACCGGTGCCCGCCCGAGGTCGCCGAGCGGATCGCGCTGGCCATCTCGAAGCTCGCGCACGCCGACTTCCAGACCCGCGAGCAGGCGACCACCGACCTGAAGAACCACCGCGAGCGGGCGTACCCGTTCCTGCTCAAGACGCTCAAGCACGACGACCCGGAGGTGAGCCGCCGGGCCGACGAGGCGCTGCGGTTCATCCAGGCCAAGGTGCCGGCCCCGCTGCTGGAGGCCCGCGACAGCGACGTCGTGTACACCGAGGACTCGAAGTTCACCGGCAAGCTCACGGCCCAGAGCTTCCGCGTCCTCACCGGGATGTTCGGCGAGCAGTCGCTGAAGGTGGCGGACATGCGGTCCCTGCGGACCGGGGCCGGGATCGCGGCCGACGAGTTCGCCGGCGCGGTCGCCGCCCCGGCGACCATGGCCACGTACCAGCAGCAGTTCGGCAAGGAGTTCGTGTTCAACCTGACCGGGCACGCGCCGGGCAACGGGCAGCAGGCGACCGTGTGGGGCACGGACGTGTACACCCTCGACTCGAACCTCGCGGCCGCCGCGGTCCACGCCGGGCTCGCCAAGCCGGGCGAGGCGGTCGCCGTGCGGGTGCGGGTCGTCCAGTCCCCGCTCCAGTTCACCGCGAGCTTCCGCAACGGGGTGAACTCGAACGCCTACGGGACGTTCGCCTCCGGCGGGTACGAGTTCGTGAAGCGGTAGGCGTCTTTCGAGCCACGGGGCTCGCCCCCACGGTGCGTCCGGGACCACGGGGGCGAGCCCCGTGGCTCGAAAGGCTCATGACGTCCGCCGCGCGGCCGCGGCGTCCGGGTTCACCCAGTGCGGGAGCGGTTCGCCGCGGACCCCGGCGAGCAGGTTGTTCGCGCACAGCCGGGCCATCGCGTTCCGCGTGTCGACGGTCGCGCTGGCGACGTGCGGGGCGATCACGCAGTTCGGCAGCGCGTACAGTTCGTGCCCGGGCGGCAGCGGCTCCGGGTCGGTGACGTCGAGCCCGGCCGCGAAGATGGTGCCGCTCCGCAGCGCCGCGGCGAGCGCCGGCTGGTCGACGAGCGGCCCGCGGGACGTGTTCACGAACACCGCGGTCTTCTTCATCTGCTGAAATTGTGCCGCCCCGAACAACCCTTTCGTCGTCGGGTTCAGGTCCGCGTGGACCGACACGTAGTCGCTCTGCGCGAGCAGTTCGTCGAGTTCGACCCGCCGCGCGCCGAGTTGCTGTTCCGCCTCGGCGCTCGGCGAACGCTTGGTGTAGATCACCTTCATGCCCCACCCGTGGTGGAGCCGCTTGGCGGTGGCGAACCCGATCCGGCCCATGCCCACGATGCCGAGGGTGCGGCCGACGAGGTCCTGGCCGAGCCACCCGAGCGGCTCCCACGTCAGCCACCGGCCGGCCCTCGCGTCGCCGGCGCTCTCGGCGATCCGCCGGGCGGCGTTCAGCAGCAGCGTGACGGCGATGTCGGCGGTCGCGTCGGTGAGCACGCCCGGGGTGTTGCCGACGCACACGCCGCGCTGGGTGCAGGCGGGCACGTCCACGTTGTTGAACCCGACCGCGAAGTTGCTGACGACCTTGAGCCGCGGGGCCGCGTCGAGCAGCGCCGCGTCCACGCGGTCGGTGAGGAGCGAGACGAGGCCGTCGCAGTCGCGGACGCGGTCGCGGAGCGCGTCGGCCGGGGGCGGGAGCCGGTCCGGCCACACGTCGACGTCGCACGCTTCGGCGATGGCGCTCAACCCCTGGTCGGGGATGCGGCGGGCGACGAACACCTTGGGGCGGGGCATGGGTCAGGAGGGTGGGTTGTGGGGAGCGGGGCCGGGTTCAGGGGTGAGTGTAGGAGGTGGTGCGGGGGTGGTGCAGCGGGCGGGTTCGGGGCGCGCGGGCGCCTCCGGTCGCTGGCGCTCCCGGCTCGCCGGGCACCTGGGCATCTCGACCGCCGGCCGGCTCGGGCGACCACGAGCGCACCCCCTCGCTGGCGCTCAGGGTTCGCCCGTGCCCGCGTGCGTGCCCGTGCCCGACTGTGCCTCGCGCACCCGGTTCTCGGTCGCCGAAGATGGCGGGCTCGGGGGCGGCGAAAGTGGCGCAGACACGGGGGACTGGGGCGGGTATTCAGCGGCCGGTTTCACAGAGCGGGTCGGCCCCGCGGACCGGGTGGTCCGCGGTTTCCCCCGGTTCGGTCCGCAGGTACGGAGACCTCACACCATGTTGCTGTCCCGATGGAAGCTGATGGCCGGCGTGCTGGGCGTTTCGCTCGGCGGCCTGGCCGCTGTGGCCGGCCAGTGCCCGAAGAACGACACGAAGACCAGCACCCGCCGCCAGGCCGAGCCGCCGGAAGGGGCCGAGGTCCCGCTGCTGCCGCCGGTCCCGTCGGGCGGTTCGCCGACTGCGAAGGCCCCGGCAATGCCGCCGGCCCCGGCGCTGCCGCCGGCCCCGGGCGGCGTCGACCTGCCCCCGCCGCCCGCGGCTTCAGAACTGCCGGCGCTGCCGCCCGCCCCGTCGGTCCCGGCCGCCCCGGCGAAGGAGCCGATGAAGGCCCCGCCGGCCCCCCCCGCCCCTGCGGCCGAGCCCGCGCTCCCGCCGGCCCCGGTGATCCCGGCGAGCGGGACCGAGACGAAGCCGGCGCTGCCGCCGTCCGAGCCCGCGACCTCGGCCCCGGTGCTCCCGCTCGTGGGCAGGCCCGAGCCGATCAGTAAGCCGGAGCCGACGAAGCCGGTGCCCAGCGCCGTGTCGTCGCCGGTGGTGCCGCCGTCGGCCGACCCGGTGATCGAGCCGAAGCCGGAACCGAAGCCCGAGGTGAAGCCGGCCGCGGCGGCCGCCGCGGCGCCCGCGGTTACGAGCAAGTACCGCATCCTGCTGCGGGTCGGCGAGGGCGAGCCGACGTTCGAGGTGAAGTGCGGCGACGACCTGGTGCTGAAGGTGGTGTGCGAGAAGATCGACATCAAGTCGCCGGAGAAGGGCAGCGGCCCGTCCGCGGTGAAGGCGAGCGGGAAGGTGCGGTTCGTCGGGTTCGGGGCCGAGGGCACCTGCGAGGAACTCGCGTTCCTGGCCGGGACCGGCGAGGTCGCCCTGGCCGGAGCCGTGAAGATCCAGGTCAAGGACAAGCTCGGCCGGATCGAGTCCGAACTGTCCACCGAGACCATGAAGTACCGGATCGACCCGTCGGCGGCGTTCAGCGGCGGCAAGCCGTGACGTGACCCGCGGCACGCGCCGCCCGGGGGCCCGACCCGCGGGCGGCGAAATCAAACGTCTAACCTCTGTCGATCGATAGAACTTCACCGGCCGGCGGCCGCCCGCCCCACTCGGGGTCGGCACACGATGTGCTGAATTCGCATATGATTCCCGTGTCCGTAGCCCGTTCCGGTTGAGGAATCATCATGACGTTCAATCAGATCCTCGACAACATCACCGCGTGGTGTGCGGCCAACGTGCCGATCGTCATCGGCATCTGCGTCGCCGTGGTCATCATGGTCCTGGCGGTGTTCTCGGGGCGGAAACGGGGCGGGCTGGCCGACAAGATCAACAACCCGAACGCGGCGAACGTGCTGCTGGCCGAGAAGGCCGCGAACTGGGCGCCGCCCGAGCAGTCGTACGCCGACCGCCGGACCGCGGTCCGCCGCGAGGGGCCGCCGGTGCGGGTGCTGCTCGCGTCGCCGTCGTTCCGCAACGGGGTGGGCGAGGGGTACGTGCTCGACCGCTCGACGGGCGGGCTGCGGATCGCGATCGCCGACGCGGTCGCGCCGGGGAGCCTGCTCCAGGTGCGGGCCGTGAACGCCCCGGACAACGTCGGGTTCGTCACCATCCTGGTGCGGAGCTGCCGCCCGAGCAACGACTTCTACGAACTCGGGTGCGAGTTCGAGGCGACCCCGCCGTGGAGCGTCCTGCTCCTGTTCGGGTGATCGCGCGTGCCCGGCACGAAACCCACCAAGAAGACACCCGATAACCGCGAGCGGCCCGCGCCGGGGTCGGCGCGGGCCGCGTGTTGACCGGGCCGGCTCGCGGTCACTCGTCGCACGGGTTGCACGGCCCGACCGGGACGCACACCGTCACCTGGTACGCCACCCGGACCGGCACCCGGCACGCGACCCGCTCCGTGACGACCTCCTGCACCTCGCGGTACACGGTCACCGGCACGTTGCGGACCCGCACCTCCGGCCTCTCCTCGCGCACCCGCGCCGTGTACGCCTCCGTCCGCGGTTGCACCTCCCGCACCGGCACCTGGAACGACTCGGTCTCGGTGCGCGTCACCGGGACGCTCACGCCGAAGACGTGCTTCTCCGGCCGCAGGGTCGTCACCGGCACCTGCTCGGTCCGCACCTCCTCGCGCACCCCCGGCACCCGCACGGTCACCGCCTCGCGCACCGGGCGGACCGTCGGGACGGCCACCGTGTACCGCTCCGACACGTGCTCGGCGACCGGCCGCAGGGTGGTGACGCACACGTCCCGTACGAGCGGGACGATCTGGCACACGTACCCGGCCAGGCCGGTGCACGGGTCGCACACGGGCGCGGCCACGCGGGCCGTGGTCTCCACCCGCACGGTTCGCGTCTCCGGCACCTGGCGGACGACCGTGGCCGTCCGCTCCCGCTCCTCCAGCCGCACGTCCGGGACCAGGACCGTCCGCTCCCGGACCTCCTCCCGGACGTCCGGGACCAGGACCTTGTGCTGCTTCTCGACCACGCGGGTCTCGGGGACCATCACCGTCCGCTCCCGCTGCTGGACCTCCCAGTCGGTGCGGCGCACCGTCCGCTGCTGGGTCTCCATTCGGGTGACCGGGACCATGACGGTCCGCTGCCGGGTCTCGTCCCGCCAGTGCGGGACCATCACCGTCTCCCGGACCTCCTTCACGACCGTCTCGGGCACCTTGCGGGTCACGGTCCGCTGGACGTCCTTGAACTCGGTGCGGTACTCGGTGCGGTACTTGGTGACCGTCCGGTACTCGAACCCGGGCGGGGGCGGTGCGTGCTGGCCGGCGGGCGGGGCCGGGGGGACGGGCGGGCTGGCGGCCGCGGTGGTGACCAGACCACCCGCGGCAACGGCGACTCCTAGCCAGTGGCGGCGCATACGAATCCTCCTGTGCTGCCGGTCAAAGTGTGGTGAGCGGAACAGAAGGGCGAGTCCCGGGCGGGGGCGCGATCCGCGGGCGCCCCGGACCTGGGAGCGCCGCGGCCGCGCGGGCTTGCGCAACTTGCGGGGACTTTTAGGGTTCTGCCGTCCGTGCGCTTGTCGGCCGGGCGGCCGGGGAGGGGGCTTTGGGCAGTTCGAACCAGTCCTCTAGCATCTCGCACGCCGCGCTGGCTAGGCCGCGGCCGCCGCGGGCGGCGCGAGAGCCCGCACCTCGTCCATGATCGCGCCGCACATCTCGCGCTCGATCTCCCGGCCCATCTGGCACGCGAGGCGGCCGTCCATCACGCGGTGGTCGAACATCACGCGGAACTTCAGCGAGCCGTCGCCCTCGAACGCGTCGTAGAAGATGGTGACGGTCCACGGCGTGAGCAGCGACAGCGCCACGCCGCCCATCCCGGCCGTCAGGCTGATCCCCATCGTGCCGAGGAACTTCGCCCGCAGGCGCGGCATCCAGTTGGCCAGCAGCGACCACACGGCGCGGCGCACGAGTAGCGGCATCCGGGCCAGCCGCAGCGCGTTCTGGAAGGCGGAGATCTCCTCGATCGGCCTGTCCTTGAACCGGCGGATCTGCGCGTCGATCTCGCCGAGCGGGAGCGCCTCGGGCGAGTGGACGCGGGCGAGGAACAGCCCCGGCTCGCCGCCGCAGTCGCGCTCGACGACCACGCTGACGACGTTCTCGTTGTACTCGTACATCCGGTGCCACGGGCGCGTCAGGAACACGCGCCGGGCCTCGGGGTGCCGGGCCGCGACGGCCGCCATCGCCTTCACGAACATCGCGCACCAGCTCGGCCGCACCGCCGCCGGGGCCGCGCGCCGGGCGTCCACGAGCTTCGCGAGGTGCATCGTGCGCTCCCCGGGGATAAGCGGCATCTGCCGGCTCACGCGGAGCAGGTCGCCGATCATCCGCCGCGCCGCCGACAGCGCCACGAACCGGCCCGTCACGGACTTCATCTGTGTCCCCGTTTCGAGTTTGAAGTCGAGTCCCGGTGGCCGGGCGAACCCTGAGCGCCAGCGAGGGGGTGCGCCCCACCCCCTCGCTGGCGCTCAGGGTTCGCCCAAATCGACGGGCGGGACCGGGCGGCTCGTGAACTCGAACCGTCCTGGTTACGCCGCGACGCGGACGCGCCGGGCGGGCTCGGGGTGGTCGAGCTCCACCATGTCGCGGATGTTACCGGCGACCGGCGACTTCCGTAAATCCCGGTCCTGCCGCGCCAGCACCACCGGGATGCCATGCTTCGGCCCGAGCGAGATGCCCATGAGCCGGTCGACGCGGGTGTGCGGGACCACGTCGAGCTTCCACCGCGGGAGGATCTTCGCGAGCGCGAGCTTGATGATGCACTGCGCGAGCGACGAGCCCAGGCACGTCCGCGGTCCGGCCCCGAACGGCATGAACTCGGCCGGCGACGGCTTGATCCGGTCCCACCGGGCCGGGTCGAACCGCTCCGGGTGGTCGTAGATCTCGGGCATGTGGTGCGTCATGTAGTGGCTGAAGATCACCCGCGTCCGCTCGGGGATCTCGTACCGGCCGAACACCCCGGCCCGCGCCGCGAGCCGCCGGCTGTACGGCACCGCCGGCAGCAGCCGCGTGCTCTCCTTGAGCACCCGGGCTAGCGCCGGAAGTTGATCGATCTGGTCGTAGGTCGCGTTCGCGCCGAGCGCCGCGAGTTCGTCGAGCACGTCGTGCTGGGCCTGCGGGAACTGCGAGAGCAAGAACAGCGTCCACGTCAGCGTGTTTCCGGTCGTCTCGTAGGCGACGAGGAACAGGATGAGGGCGTGGCCGACCAGCTCCTCGACGGGCACTTCCTTCCCCTCGGCGGTGCGGAACCGAAGCAGCGCCGAGAGCGCGTCGGTGCCGGTGCAGCCGCCCGCGCGGCGCTGGCGCATGATCGCGAGGAACTTCCGCTCCAGGCGGCGGGCGTCGAGCTGCATGCGGCTGTACGGCGTGAACGGCAGGTTGAACGGGAACGCCCGCACCCACGGGGAGAACGTCTGGAACATCCAGTGCTCCATGCCCTCGTGCAGGTCCCCGCTGGCGGTGTTGTCGTCGAGCCCGTAGAGCAGGTCGCGGACGACGCCCCACACCATCAGGTGCATGTCGCGGTGCAGGTCGCGGACCTGGCCGGGCCGCCACGCGGCGAGCGCCGCCTCGACGTGCCCGCGGATCGGGTGCTGGTGGACCTCCATCCGCGACCGCTGGAACACCGGCAGCAGTTGGTGCCGCATCCGCTTGTGCTCGGCCTCGTTGAGCGAAAAGATGCTCTGCCGCAGCCGGTGCTGGGCGGTCTTCAGGCCGCCGGGGAGGACGAACGGCCGCGAGTGGAACAGGTCGGTCTCCTGGTGGAGCTGGCGGTTGTACTCGGGGCCGAACGCGACGAGCATCGTGCCGGCGCGGGTCTGGAACCGCGTGAGGTCACCGTACCGCGACCGGAGGTCGTACATGTACCGCACGGGGTCGCGGTCGAACTTCACCTG
Source organism: Gemmata sp. (assembly GCF_051859125.1). Lineage (NCBI taxonomy): Bacteria > Pseudomonadati > Planctomycetota > Planctomycetia > Gemmatales > Gemmataceae > Gemmata > Gemmata sp. The sequence continues at coordinate 11,073 of NZ_JBHYGG010000050.1, read as the reverse complement.
CTCCCAGATGCCGCCGACCACCGACATCCGCTTCGGCCCGGGAATGGCAGACGTGGGCAACGGCGCGCCGGAGGAAGAGGAACCATCCATGTCGGCTGACTCCGCGTGCGGGACTGCACGCGATCTCATCGACCGGGGAGTTTAGCGGTGTTGAGGATTTCCGCGGCGACGCGGGGAAGTGGGGCACGAGGCGAGGGGCGGTCACGGCCACGCCCCGCTGATCACCGGACACCCCGCAGCCGGTGGGCGGTCGGATACCCGGCCCGGACGAGCCAAACCTGCGCCCATGGCACCCGGCTGTGGAGGCGCGTCACCGCCGCGAGGTCGTCCTCGTCCACCTCGAAGGTGCCGGACTCCACGTCGATGGCGACGAACTTGCCCTCGTCCTCAGGGCGTAGGGCGGGGCGAACCTGGCGTGTGTAGGTGGCGTCGCCGCGTCGGGCGAGTTCCTCGCGGTTCAGTCGCGGCTCGGTGTGGACATCGGATTGCCTCGCGGGCGCTGGGGCGACACCCTCACCCTACACGGTCCTCTTCGCCGCGTCACGCACAGAGCGGGCGACACCCAGATTCGCCACCGGACCCGCATCGGTCGAAGCCCTCCCGCTGCCGCGCAACTCACGCATCCACCGGAACCAAGTTCTCGCCGCACCTCAACGTCGAGCGGGCGGTTAGTCGTTGTCCTTGGGCTTGATCGCACGCGAGCCGACGTTATGCCCGCGGTGCGACTACCCCGCACCCAACCGAGTACCACCCGTGCGACAGGCCGTTCTGCTGGTACTGCCGGCAGTGTCGCTCCTCTGCGGGTGCCACGCGCTCACCCGTGACGCCGAGGTCATCGCCTACCGCCCCGGGGAAGCGGTCACGATGACGGCGGCGAAGGAAGACGCGACCTACCGTCTGTCCGCTCGCGACGGGCGGCATGGGTGGATCGCGACGGACGTGCCCCAAGGGGGAGCCGTCGGTTTCCGCAAAGAGGCGGACGGTACCATTACCGCGTTCGCCGGGGCGCAGACCTGGCCGATCGAGGCGTCAGACGGTCGCCACGTGTGGCTCTGCACGCCGAAGCCGACGACCGGGTGGGACCGCTTCCTGGTCGGCACCCGCGACAAGTCCGAGAGTGCTTTCCAGACGACGGTGCTGTTCCTCACCGCACCAATCTGGCTCACGCAGTGCGCGATAACTGGCGAGTGGCCCTGACCCGGTGGCGTGGCGAGGACACACCACCAAGCGGCGGTCAGTCGTTGTCCTTGGGCTTGATCGCGCGGGAGCCGACGCGGGCCAGGAAGCGGGCCTTCTGGGCGGCCGTCAGGTCGTCGACGTAGCGGTCGCGGACCGCCTCGATCCACCGGATCTTCCGCTTGCCGTAGTCGGTCGCCACCCGCACCAGCACCGGCCCCGCGTGGCACACCGCGCCCCGCAACTTCGGCTCCAGCTCGTCGTGCGTCTGGATCTCGACGTAGGCCACGCCCATCGCCTGCGCCATCGACCGGTAGTCGAACCGCGCCAGGATCGTCGCCGTCGTCCGCAGGTACGCCGGCTTCTGGAGCATCTGCATGTAGTGGTACGCCTGGTCGTCCAGCACCACGAACTTCACCGGCAGGTGCTCGCGGGCCGCGGTGCTGATCTCCAGCGAACTCATCAGTGCGCACCCGTCGCCGGTGATCGTCGCCACCACCTTCCCGTGGTGGACCTTCTGCGCGCCGATCGCCGCCGGAATGCTCCACCCCATCGCCTGGTTGTCCACCGGGTTGAAGTACGTCCGCGGGTGCGTCACCTGGTAGAACTCGGCCGCGAGGTGCTCGGTCGCCGAGACGTCGGTGAAGAGCAGCGCGTCAACGGGCAGCACCCGCCGCATCGCCGCCACCAGCGCCAGCGGGTCGACCCCGCACTTCGGCTGCGGGATGTCGCGGAGTTCGCGGCACGCGGCGGCCTTCAACTCGCGGATGCGGGCGGTCAGCGCGTTGTTGGCCGGCCGCTGGAGCTTGTCGGAACACGCCAGCAGCCGCCCGAGGAACACCCCGGCGTCGGCGTGAACGCACACGTCGGTGCGGAGAATGCGCCCGAGGTTGCACGGGTTCGCGTCGACGTGGACGACGCGGTCCGGCTGCGGGTTGACGTAGTGGCCGGTCGAGGTCTCGTTGAACTTCACGCCGATGGCGAGCAGCGTGTTCACGCCGGACTTCAGCGGGTGCAACTTGTCCTTGGCGAAGACTTTCTCGGCGACCTCCGAGGCGTGCGGGCCGAACCCCCAGCCGACCGCGAGCGGGTGCGTCTCGGGGATCACCCCCTTGCCCGACACGCTCGTCGAGACCGGGGCCTGGAGCAGTTCGGCGACGGCCGCGAGTTCGGTGGTGAAGTTCACGCACCCGAACCCGGCGTAGATGCCGACGCGGGCCTTCGGGTCGCACAGGACCGCGAGCGCCTTCTGGAACGCCTCCTCATCAAAGGCTGGGGCGGGGACCGCGGGCGGCGGGCACCGGTAGTCGTGCGCCTCGATGAACAGGTTGTACGGCACCACGACCGCGACCGGCCCCGGCTCGCCGCTCATCGCCGCCACGAACGCCTGCCGCACCGCGCCCGGGATCTGCCCGACGTTCTGAACCGGGTACACGCACTTGCAGACCTGCTTGAGCAGTTCCGACTGGTTGAGCGCGTGGACCTGGAACGGCCGGGCCTTCTCGCCGACGCCGACGTCGCCGACGATCGCCACGACGGGCGACGAGTCGAGCAGCGCCTCGCCGAGCCCGGTGAGCGAGTTCGTGACGCCCGGACCGGGCACGACGCACAGCACCCCGGGCCGCCCGACGCTGCGGCCGTAGGCGTCGGCCATGCACGCGGCGCTGAACTCGTGCGTGACGAGGAGGTACTCGAGCCCCTTCGCCTTGAACGAGTCCCACAGCTCGTTCTCCTGCGCGCCGGGGATGCCGTACACGCACCCGACCCCCTCGGCGAGCAGCGCCTCGGTGAGCGCCTGCGCGCCGGTCATGCGGCCGAACACCCACCCGGGGTGGTGGTCGGCGCGGATCTTGGCGATCGGCCCCGCGGTCGCGGACGACGCGGCCAGCGCGCCCCCGAGGGCGGCGGATCCTTCCAACAGGCCACGGCGCGAGAATTCGAGGTCCATGCACCACCTTGCGCAGGAACGGGCAGAGGCTGTATCGGTCGGCGGGGCCGGGCGAATTTGGGGCGTTTACGGAATCGCGGCGACCGGCGGCGGCCGTCCAGATGGACACATGGTTCGGCTTTGACACGCCGCGGCCCGCGGGTATTATGCAAGAGCCTCTGCGGTGTTCGTGATGGGTCGTATGCTTTTGGCGAACCTACAAAATCCGCTTTGGGAGCCTTCATTTTAATTCGGGTGGCGCGCACAAGCCCGTCCGCTCCGGCCCTGCCGGCGCGACTGTAGCGGGATCTGCAACCCACCCGAGAGGCACCCAGTTACTGAGCGGGTTCCCGAAGGATGACTCACACGGCACAGGTGGAGGCATTTTCACTTCTTCGCGCGTGATTTCCCCTTGCGCATTGTCGATTTTCACAGCGCCCCGTCCCCCCGCACTGTCGCATTTCCCGTGCTCATTTTTTTTTCTCTACTCGCTCTTCACACCCACGACGGAACGGTCCCCAACTCCACCAAGGCAGACGACTTGGGGCGACCGCCGCGGACCGAGAGCGGCTGGCCAGTCTGCGGCCACCGAACCCTTGACTGCGGCCCGCCCGTTCCGGGCGATCTCCGTAACTCGCGATGAAATCGGGCATTCGGGCGACTCGGGAATGACACCCCGCTGCCACTCGTTTCTCCGTTGACATCGCCGCATAAGACGGTAACTTCCCCCCAACTGGCCGAATGCGAATCGCACGAGGAACCGGGATGATCCTGCGGGCAATTTCCATCGCGAACAGCACCACCATTCACCCCCCCTCCGGGCCCGGAGTGCCCACCGCCGACGCGCGGTGAGGGCGACGCGGCACCGGGTCGCCCGCACCAACTCACCCGGGGCCGGTTACGCAGCGCCCGCAAGGGCAACCCATTAACCCAGACACGCGACCCGCCGCCCCGACCGGGGCCGGCCACGTCGCCGCGACGCACGCGAACGGACAGGATCGGGCATGACCCCGTATCCCGCCGCAGGGACCGCGCCGGGGGCAGGTGTCAGGATGACACGGGGCGGAACTCGCTTCCTCCGCCCCACCACGGGTAACCCCCTCCGTCCGTCGCGTGAAGCCTGGGGCACGGACGCCCACTATCAGGCTCGAATCGGTCGGCCCGCCCAAGATGGTGCGGGCCGGCCGTTTTCACTCACCTCTCTTCCGCCGCGCCGCCGGACCCCCTAGACTTGCTCTGCGAAGTCTCACCGGACCCCACGGACCCCGCCATGCCCCGCCGCCTCCTCACCCTCGCCGCCGCCGCGGGCTGCGCCGCGTGCCTCTTCGCGGTGGTGCGCCCGGCCCTGGCCGCCGACCCCGCCCCGGCCGCGCCGGCCGACTACCCGACGGTCGACGTCGAGTCGGTCGCCGGCGGCCCGCGCGTCCGCGGCAAGCTCCGCGCGACGACCGTCACGCTCAAGACCGACGTGGGCACGTCCACCATCGAACTGAGTCACGTCCGCCGGGTCACGTTCCAGCGGGAGCCCGACGGGACGGCGCACGACACGGTCCAGCTCGCCGACAAGTCCGTGCTCCGCGGGCGGGTGCTCGGCGAGCAGTTCGTGCTGGACCGCGAGGGCGGGGGCGAACTGCGGCTGAAGTCGGGCGACGTGCGCGAGATCCGCGTCATCAGCGCCGTGCCGGTCTCGCTCGCGGCCGTGATCTTCGGCCTGCTCACGCTTACCGCGATGGAGATCATCCTGGGCGTCGACAACGTCATCTTCCTGTCGATCGTGGTCGCCAAGGTGCCCAAGGAGCAGCAGCCCAAGGCCCGGAAGATCGGCCTCGGCGCGGCGCTGGGCACGCGGCTCGCGCTGCTGTTCTCGCTCTCGTTCCTCCTGGGCCTGACGGCCCCGGTGTTCACCCTCCCCGACCTCGGGTTCCTCACCGACCTGGAGGCCCGCGAGGTGTCGTGGCGGGACATCATCCTGTTCGGCGGCGGGCTGTTCCTGATCGCAAAGAGCGTGAAGGAGATGCACGAGAAGCTCGAGCACGCCCGGAAGCAGCACGAGGGCACGTCCGCGCCGCCCAAGCCGGCGAGCTTCGCGTGGACGATCCTCACGATCGCCGCCCTCGACATCATCTTCTCGCTCGACTCGGTCATCACCGCCGTCGGCATGGTCGACGAGCTGTGGGTCATGGTCACCGCGATGGTGGTCGCGATGGTGGTGATGCTCGTCTCGGCCAAGTCGATCGGCGACTTCGTCGAGCGGCACCCGACCGTGAAGGTCCTCGCGCTGAGCTTCCTCATCCTGATCGGCGTGATGCTCGTCGCCGAGGGGCTGGGCCAGCACATCAACAAGGGGTACATCTACGCGGCGATGGCGTTCGCCGTGCTCGTCGAGATGATCAACATGCGGCTCCGCAAGCCGGCGAAGGCGAAGCCGAGCCACGGATGAACACGGATGAAACACGGATCAGTGCGAAGACAGGAGCGTGGAAGTAACCCACCAGCGGAGGCGAGCGGCGCGGCGTGAGCCCGCCGGCGCTTTCAAACTCTACCGGCGGGCTCGCCGCGCCGCTCGCCCTCTTGTCTTCCCGGTGTGTCAGTGCCTCTGTGGTTAATCTTGCCTTGGTCTGATCCGTCTTTCATCCGTGTCTATCCGTGGCCCCGTTCGTGTCGGTGCCCGTCCTGCCATTCCGTCACCCCGGCCCGGCCCGGTCCCATCTGGCCTGACAAAATCGCACTCGGTAGCCAAGTCGTTGATTGTCGCAAATATCGCCCGTTTAATGCCTTGTGGCCGCTTCGGCTCCGGGGCACGGTTCTTGCAGTGGCACCCGCACACGAAGTGGTTCACACCCGAGGAAGCTCGATGGCGTTCAACCTGAAGCCCATAGGCGATCGCATCATCGTCCGCCGCGAGGCGGCCGACGAGAAGACGAGCGGCGGCATCATCCTGCCCGACACGGCGAAGAACAAGCCGCAACGGGGCACGGTCCTCGCGGTCGGCCCCGGCAAGCTGAAGAAGGACGGCACCCGCACCGCCATGCAGCTCAAGGAGGGCGACCGCGTGCTGTTCACGTCCTGGGCCGGCGACGAGTTCGAGGACCGCAAGGCCGGCAAGGGCGACGGCGACGTCCTCGTCATGCACGAGGGCGACGTGATGTGCGTCATCGCATAGTTCGCGGGTCGTTGCGTGGGGGTTGTGGGTCGCCGGGGGAAGCAAGCCCGGCGCGCACTCCCCAGCCCCAGAAGCGACGACCCCCGACCCGCTACCGGCGACTCTCGACCACCTACGACCGACCAACAACGACCCCCAACCAACACCCGAGGTAAGCATGTCCGCCAAGCAGATCGCGTTCGACCAGGAAGCCCGCGAGGCCATGAAGCGCGGCATCGGCAAGCTGGCCCGTGCGGTGAAGACGACGCTCGGGCCGAAGGGCCGGAACGTCATCATCCAGAAGTCGTTCGGGAGCCCGACGGTCACCAAGGACGGCGTCACCGTCGCCAAGGAGATCCAACTCCCCGACCACTACGAGAACATGGGCGCGATGATGGTGAAGGAGGTCGCCAGCAAGACCTCCGACGTGGCCGGCGACGGCACCACCACCGCCACCGTGCTCGCCGAGGCGATCTTCAACGAGGGCCTCAAGGCCGTCGTCGCCGGCACCAACCCGATGCTCATGAAGCGGGGCATGGAGCGGGCCGTCGAGGACATCGTCGCCCGGCTCAAGGAGCTGAGCACCCCGGTCGGCGGCAAGAAGGGCCTGGAGAACGTCGCGACCGTCGCCGCCAACGGCGACGCCGACATCGGCCGCATCATCGCCGAGGCCATGGACAAGGTCGGCAAGGACGGGGTCATCACCGTCGAAGAGGCCAAGACGATGGCCACCGGCCACGAGTTCGTCGAGGGCATGCAGTTCGACCGCGGGTACCTGTCGCCGTACTTCGTCACCAACTCGGAAACGATGGAGACCGAGTTCGACGACGCCTACGTCCTCGTGTACGAGAAGAAGATCAGCAGCAGCCGCGACCTGATCCCGCTGCTGGAGAAGGTCGTCGAGCAGCGCAAGCCGCTGCTCATCATCGCCGAGGACGTGGACGGCGAGGCGCTGGCCACCCTGGTCGTGAACGTGATCCGCACCCAGGGCCAGTTCAAGGTGTGCGCGGTCAAGGCCCCGGGCTACGGCGACCGCCGCAAGGCCATGCTCCAGGACATTGCGATCCTCACCGGCGGCACCGCGATCTTCGAGGACCTCGGGACCAAGCTCGAGGCCGCGACGCTGGAAGACCTCGGCCGCGCCCAGAAGGTGAAGGTCGACAAGGACAACACCACGCTGATCGTGGACACGAAGGACAAGGCCCGGAAGGAAGCGATCCAGGCCCGGATCGTGAGCATCCAGAAGGAACTGGACAAGAGCACGAGCGACTACGACAAGGAGAAGCTCAGCGAGCGCGTCGCGAAGCTCTCCGGCGGGGTCGCGAAGATCAACGTCGGCGGCGCGACCGAGAGCGAGGTCAAGGAAAAGAAGATGCGGGTCGAGGACGCGATGCACGCGACCAAGGCCGCGCACCAGGAGGGCATCCTGCCGGGCGGCGGCGTGGCCCTGCTGCGGTCGAGCAACGGGCTGACGGCCCCGAAGGACCTGACCGCGGACGAGGAAGTCGGGTACCGCATCGTGGTCCGGGCGTGCAAGGCCCCGATCCGCCAGATCGTGGAGAACGCCGGCGAGGACGGCAACGTCGTCGCCGCCGAGGTGCTCCGCAAGGACGACAAGAACTGGGGCTACGACGCCCGCGCCGGCGAGTACGTGGACATGGTCAAGAAGGGCATCATCGACCCGACCAAGGTGGTCCGCAGCGCGCTGCAGAACGCCGCGAGCGTCGCGACCTTGCTGCTCACCTCCGACGCGATGATCGCCGAGGAGCAGAAGAAGGACGACGGCAGCAAGAAGGGCGGCTCCGGCGGCGGCTACGACGACATGTATTGATCCGCGTCGTGGGTAGTTGGACGTCGGACGTCGGAAGACAGAGCGGCCCGGGATTCCTTCGAGGAACCCCGGGCCGCTTGCATTACCCAAACACTTGCAGCAGAACACCAATGGTGTTAGCCTGCCCAGACTGATCCCTGGTTCGGCGTAGGAGGTGTGCGGATGATACCGGCCACGGCATATCCTGCACCTTTGCCCCTCGGGCGCAACGCCGCGCTGGAACTCCTCACCAGGGTCGATGTGTTCGACGCCACCGGTGGCGAGTTCCTGACCTTCGTGCAGATCCCTGTGGAGGAGCGGGTCGGCGAGTGGCGGTTTGCCGGCGCGAGTCGGTCGCTCGCCCAGGCGGTCCGGCGGGTCGAAGAGTTCGCCGGGGAGCTGCGCCGAGTCGCCCCGGGCCTGCCAGCCGACCCGCTCCGCGAGTTGCTGGACAACACGGCGGGGTGCGAGTCCGACGGGTTCGTGTATCCCCGCGAGTTGCCGGTCGCTGTGGGCTGCCCGCACCGAATCGTGGTGTGCGTGCAATACGGCGCGCCTTACGAGGGCCTCGGAGCCGGGGTCGTGGAGGTCGAGTCTGTCGCGGCGTCGTCATTCGCCGGAGTGGAACCGCAGACCGACCCGCCAGAGGAGTGGGAAGGTGCGGAGTCCCAGTAGCGGGCCGACCGAACCCGCGCGGCGGCAGACCGGTCCTCATAAGCGAATACCGACACGCAGCACCAGCCGCCGCGGCAGGTGTGCATATTGTCCGGCATCAGCGCCGATTCGGAGGCGACAGCGATAGACGACACGGCTACGTTGGGCGACATGCTTCGGCAACTGCGCGAAGCCGACACCACGTTCCGCGTCTTCGGATCGAGGGCGCATCGCTACGATCTCGGCCCGCCACTTGCCGAGCGCGAGTTGGCGGCGTTCGAGGCGGCGAACGGGGTCCGGCTTCCGGGCGACTACCGGCGGTTTTTGTCGGAGGTCGGCAACGGCGGGGCCGGACCAGACTACGGGTTGGAGCCGCTCGGCACATTCGATCGCGACCTGTCCCGCCCGTTCCCGTTCGTTGTGGTCACCGACAACCTCACCAGCGAGGAGATGTGCCGGTGGCCGTATCGGGCCGAGTACCCGGGCATCCTGGAGTTCTGCCACCAGGGGTGCGCCATCTACTACTACCTCGTCGTCAACGGCCCGACCTACGGGACCATCTGGGAGGGCCGCGAGACCTTCTACCCGACCGGGCTGACGTTCGGCGTCTGGTATCGGCGCTGGCTGGAGCGGGCGCTGACGGCGCTGCACAACGAGCGGTTGGTTCCCCGCCTGCGGGTGGGCATGACGCGGGCCGACGTGCTGGCCGAGGTCGGCGGCGAGTGGGAGGCGCGGCAGGCGCTGTATCGGCCGATCCGCTTCTTTGAGTCCGCCGACATTCCGGCCCAACTGGAGTTGGACGAGCAGGACGTGGTCGTCAATGTGCGCCCGTGGCCGTTCATCTCGGCTCGGCCATACTGAGGGTGAGGCCGGTAGCCGAACCCCTCACGTCCAGCAGATCCTCACTCCGCCGGGATCGCCAGTTCGTCGACGACCTGTTCGACGCCGGCGGTGTTCTCGGCGAGGCTGAGGGCGACGCGCTTCGCCTTCGCGTCGGGCAGGACGCCGCGGAGCCGCACGGTGGTGCCCTCACCGATCACGGTCACGTCGGTCCCGGCGAGGCGGCGGTCGGCGGCGAGGCGCGAGCGCACGGCGTCCTCGGGGCGGGTCGGCAACTCGCGCCGCAGGGTGTCCAGTGGCCCGGCGACGCTCAGCGCCGGCGGGAGCGACTCGCGGAGCTTGCCCGAGACGAGCCGCGAAACGGCCGCGATCCGGTCGCCGTCCGACGTCTGGAACCGGCTGCCGACCCCCACGACGAACAGCGTTGCCAGCCCGACAAACACGACGAATTGGCGCATACCCATCTCGCGGAACGGGGCCGGGGCCGATCCCCAACCGTGACACACGGACGGCCTCACCGCAAAGCGACTGTAATCGGTGCGGGCATTTAATCTTCCGCCGCTACCGTTCGTTCGGCGCGAAGCGTACAATCGGGGGAGATGGTGTGCCAGCGGAACGCCCTTCGCCATCGGGAATGGGAGTCGCAGGACTCCCAGGAGAGGAAACCATGATTCGCACGATTGGTGTGCCGGCTCTTGCCCTCGGGGCGGTGCTGGCAATGAACGGAAGCGCTTCCGCCGACGACACGCCGGCCAAGTCCTCGTTCGGCACGACGATGACGCTCGGCGGCCAAGGCACCGCAGCGCAGGCGGCCGGTGCCGACGACACCGAACTCACCCACTACTACCGCGGCGGCTACGGCTACCGTGGCGGGTACTACGGCGGCTACCGTGGTGGATATTACGGCGGCTACCGCGGCGGGTACGGCTGGGGCGGCGGTGGCTGGGGCGGCTACGGTTACCGCGGCGGGTACGGCTGGGGTGGCTACGGCGGCTATCGCCCGTACTACGGCGGCTACGGCCTCGGCGTCGGCTGGGGCGGCTACCGCGGTGGGTACTACGGCGGCTACGGTAGCTACGTCGGCTTCAGTTCCTACAGCGTCGGGTACGGCGGGGGCTGGGGCGGCGGGTGCTACTACGGCATCAGCGGCACCGGCGACGACGCCAGCGCGCCGATCGTCTCGCTGAACATGGCCGTCACGAAGAACCCGCTCGCGGGCACCTTCAAGTACGACGGCGACCCGGCGAAGGCCGCGCCGCAGCTGGTGACCCCGGCGCAACCGGCCACGTCGCCGACGAGCCTGCCGGTCTCGCTCCAGAAGGCGACCAGCCCGTACACCTTCAAGGCGTACGGCGAGAAGTAAGCAAGGGACTCCTCCGCGAAGCCCACCCGTGCCGGGTGGGCTTTTTGCGTTATGCGGGGGCTTGGTGGGGCAGACAATAGTGCCGGCCTCCCCCCGCGTCCGGAGGCAGGCACCAATGCCTGCCCCACCCGACCGATAAACGCGGTTGCAGTTACTCCGTC
>NZ_JBHYGG010000049.1:0-19435 GCF_051859125.1 Gemmata sp. | reverse complement strand
GGATCACCCCGGAGGGCGTCAACTACCTCCCAAAATCCTGGAAACTACTGTCTAACGGAGTAGTAGTAGAGGGCTTTCGGTAAATCTGTAGCGTTGTACCCGGCTTGTCGGATGTAGTTCCCGCACTCGGTTGGCGGGAACGCTTCGTGGACGGTGCCGAAGAACCCCTCGACCTTGTCGATCGTCCGCAGCTCGGCCGCCCGCAGCCGGGCCTTGACCTTGGCGAACGCCTGCTCGATCGGGTTGAAGTCCGGGCTGTACGGCGGCAGGTACGCCACCGCGCACCCGGCCCTCTCGATCGCCCGCACCGCGCCCGCCCTCTTGTGGCAGGCCAGGTTGTCCATCACCACCACGTCCCCCGGTCGCAACGCCGGGACCAGCACCTGCTCGGCGTACGCGACGAACAGGTCCCCGTTCAGCGCGCCGTCGACCACCACCGGGGCCACCAGGCCCTCGGATCGCAGGGCCGCGACGAACGTGGTCGTCTTCCCGTGCCCGTGCGGGACCGGGCGCACCAGCCGCTCCCCGGCCGGGCACCGGCCGTACCGCCGGGTTATCCGGGTGTTCGCGCTGGTCTCGTCGATGAACACCAGCGTGGCCGGGTCCAGGGCGGGCATCCGCTGGGCCCAGGCGACCCGCTTCTGCCTCACGTCCGGCCGGTCCTGCTCGACGGCCCGGACCACTTTTTTTGAACGACAGCCGGATCCGGGGTGCAGTCCCGGAGTGTGGTGTCAGGCGGTACATTTCCAGTACGCCTCCCATTGCTGGCTGGCTTGGACGGCGCAGAGGGCGGCCATGCGCCCCACGCGTCGCACTTTCCATCGGGCCCCGGTCTGCTTCAGGCGCCGACATACCACCTGCTTGCACGAGCCCTCCACCAACCCGCTGCCGATCACACGCCCTTCGGCCAGCCGCGCCGCGTACCCGGTGTGATCGACGTGCGCTTCGAAGTACCCGCGCAGCCCCGACCACGGCCCGCCGGCCAACTCCTTCGACCGTCCGGCCGCACCCTGCTCCGACAAACATGTGCGGCGGGCGTGGGCCCACGACCGGGCCTCGGCCGTCCCCTCCCCGAAGTGACCGTTGGCCGCGGCCCACAGGTGCTCGCTGGCGCGGTAGATGTCCAGAACGCCGACCGAACCCGGCAGGTGGGCCGAGACCTGACTCCAGATCCATGTCGCCCCGCCGGCGATCACGCTCAACTGGCTCGTGTCCGTCACACCCGACCGGCCCGCCAGCCGCCGCCAGCCCGGGCCCAGCTGGTCCCCGGTGCGGGCCGCCGCCTGGGTCACCCGGACGTGCGGCGCCGGCAGGTTCCGCTGCTCCCAGCCACCCGCGCCCTCGGCCGGCTGGCCGCGGTTGCGCCGGGCGAAGATGGACAGCCGCAACTCGCGCCACCCGTGCGTGGTGTTCACGCACGTCCCGTCCGTCTGGAACTCGACGTCCCCGTCGGCCGCCCGGAACGGCGCGGTGGCGTTCGGCTCGTCCCGCTGCCCGTCCCGCATCGCGCCACCGTGCGCGTCGCGGGTGGCGGGGATGGTGTTGTCGCAGGCCGACAGCCCGCAGAACGCCCTGAGGTTGGCACGGGCCGTGTCGAAGGACCAACTGGCCCCGGCCAGGCACAACAACCTCCGGGCCTGGGGGCTGACGAACCCAGTGACCCCCAGGCGCTCGTCGAGCGGGTGCCGGCCGGCCTTGCACCGCGGGCACACCAGGTACAGGCGGCCGAGGCGCACGACCCCGGCGGCGGTCAGGACGTTGCGGGGGGCGCGCCGCTCGGGCCAGGCGGCGTTGCCGCAGCCAGCGCAGGTGCGGTGGGGTGCCCCTTTTATTCGGCCTGCGGGGCCTGTGCCGGGAGCGCCGCCTCGACGGCCCGGCGGGCCAACTCGCGTGCGGCCGGGAGCGCCGCGGCCTCGACTTCGGCCATCACCTTCCCGTCGGGCGCGCCGGCCGCCCGCTCGAGCTGGCGGACCATCGCAAGGGCGTGTTCGAGGGTCAGAGCCTGAAGAGGGGTGTCGGCCTGAAACGTGCGGGTCGTGGCGGCGCCTCCGGGATCGCGCCACACTAACCCGACAGCCGCTCACCCACCACAATCAATTACTGCACCCCCGGATCCGCCGGAGGTACCCGGATAGGGTCGAGACGCTGACCCGCACCCCGAGTCGCGCCCGCAGCTCGGCGAGCGTGGCGTCGGGGTCGTCACGGACCAACTCCCGAACCCGGGCGCCGTGTGGGGCCAGCGTGACCGGCCGGCCGGGGCTGGGCGGGCGCGGGGCCAGCGAACCGGTGGCCCTCCGCCGCTGCTTGAGCCGGCGTACCCAGGACTGGCGGACCGTGTACTTCTCGGCCGCGGCCGGGGTCTTCATCCCGGCCTCGCAGTCGGCCCACACCCGCTCGCGCAGATCCAGCGAGTACGCACGCATCGGAGAACCTCCCGGTGGATTCCCCCGTCGTACCCGAACGGATCCGCTCGCGCTACACCTTTCCCGAAACTGCTCCAACTGAAGAGTATTGGGCTTAACCCCTCCGGCCGCCGACAGCTCCGCTGTGGCCCCTTGAGCGGATTCCGCGTCGAAATCGCAACCGGGTGCTCGGACCCGTTCGGGCACCTGGCCCGTGTCCGATACCCGTCACCGGGGAGGTGGTAACGCCTTCCCGGCGGCAGGTGTTCCAGGTCGATTCTCCTGTGCGGTGTGGCCCGCCGACCTCCGCGAACGATTCGGCCGCCAAGGCGGGCAGGCTCTCCACCTCGACGCCGCGGTGCCCTTGACGGCCGGAACGTCCGCCCGCCGGCTCGGCTCCCGTCAGACGCTCGTCTCGCGGTCGTCCGTGTCCAGCAGGTAAATCCCGTCGGCCCATCCGCTGAGCAGCCAGTCGCCGCCCGCATCGCCCACGAGCGCATCGCCGACGCCGTCGTCGAGAACGGTGTCGCCCGGCCGCAGGCCGAGCCCGACCAGCTGGGAGAGGGTCGCGATCCGCTCGTCGATGTCCCCGGCGGCCAACCAGAGGCCCCGGAGGACGCCGAGAGCCTCGTCGTCGTCGTCGTAGCCGGTGCTGCCGCCGATGAGGATGTCGTCGCCGTTCCCGCCGCGGAGGACATCGGCCCCGGTCCCGCCGATCAGGATGTCTCGGCCGTCGAACCCGTCGAGCGCGTCGTTCCCGGCCCCGCCGATCAGGATGTCGTTCCCCTCGCGACCGTAGAGGTAGTCGTCGCCGTCCCCGCCGCGAAGCAGGTCGTCGCCCAGCCCGGCCCACAGGCGGTCGACCCCGTCCCCGCCGTCGAGGTTGTCGGCACCGCTGCCGCCGACGATGAGGTCGTGCCCCGCCCCGCCGTAAATCGTCGCGGGGGTGCTGAGGTCGCTGGCGAAGATCTGGTCGTTCCCGGCGTCGCCGTGGACGATCACCCGCCCGCCGGGCAACGCGAACGGCCCGTACGAAGTCCCATTCAGCCAGACCGAAACCTGATCGGCCCCGCTGTTCCACAGATACACGGTGTCCGCCGCCGACGTTCCGGTGACGACGAGGTTCCCGCCGACCGGTGCGACCGGCGACTCGGCAACGTCTTCCAGGTTGATGGTGACCGCCGCGACGGTGCTGAGCGAGTCGGGGGCGTTGTCGGAGACCTCGACCGTGAGGTTGAACACGGGCGACGTCTCGAAGTTCAGGGCGGTCGCGTCGGCGACCGTGACCTGACCGGTGACGGGGTCGATGGCGAACGCGCCGCTCGCGTTCCCGCCCACGATGGAGAAGGTGAGCGACTGCCCGGCGTCGGGGTCGGTCGCGGCGACGGTGCCCACGACAGTTCCCGCGGGTGAGTTCTCGGGCAGAACCCACGCGTCGTCCTGGGCCGCCGGGGGCCGGTTCTCGGCCGGGACGTCGGCGAGTACCCGCTCCGCGATGGTGACGCCGAACAGCGTTGAGGAGTCCGGGTTCTCGCCGGTGATGATCTGCCCGTCCAGGATCACGTCGTCGGCGGTGCCCGCCTTCCCGTGGGCCCCGCTGTACGCCGTCGGGAGGCCGCCGTTGTCAATCACCTGGTCCCGCTGGCCGTTGAAGTACCCGCCGTTCCGCCACTGGCCGTTGTAGAATTGGTCCGGCGTCCCCTCCAGGTGTGGCACCGCGACGTGCTTGCCCGCCAGCGGACTGGCCCCATCGACCCGCGCCCAGGCCAGCACGGTGACGCCGTGGCAGAGCCCGGCCACGGGCTTGTCGTCCCCAAGGAACTCGTTGATGAGTTGGTTGACGACGACCTTCTCCGGTGCGATCTGGCCGTCGCCCAGGTCGGGGTCGGCGTTGTAGAGCGGGTTCGAATAGAAGTTGTCGGTGACGCCGTCCCCGTTCGGGTCGTTGTAGGCGTACTGGTACATCGACGCGCCCCACCCGCCGACGAAGGCGATGGCCGAGTAGTCGCCCGCGTCCACGTCCGCGAGCGCGACGTCCGGAACGATCGTGCCCGACTCGCCCAGCGGTTGCCCGGTGCCCCAGTGCGGGGTGCTCGGGTTCGTGGTCGTCGCTCCCACGACGACTGCGACCCCCTGAGTCTCGATCGCGGTTCGGGTCTCGCTGTACTCGCGGTAGTAGAAGTCCTGTTGGTCCGCGACCACGAGCAGCACCGGGAGCGGCGACGCGGACATGAGGTCCCGCCCTTCGAGCGCCTCGACGCGGAGCCCCGCGAACGGCTTGCGGTGACGGACGTGAGTGTCGCGACGTGCCATGACGTTTGTCCCCTGGAGAATGGGCCGGAAACCTTCCGGTTCACCAACGGCTCGCCATCCGCCGCCGGGGTGCGACAAAAATCTCCCGGGAGTCCGCGGGGCGAGTAGAATCCCAGCGTCGAACGCCGCCCGGGGCCGAGGCCGCCATGTCCTCTGAAGGGAGCATCACCCGCTGGATCGACGGCATCCGCCGGGGCGACGAGAACGCCGCCGGGGGGCTGTGGGCCGCGTACTTCGCGCGGATGACGGCCGTGGCGGGCCAGCGCCTGGCCGGGGCCGGCCGCGGGGCCGACGACGAGGACGCGGCACTCAGCGCGTTCAAGAGCTTCTGCCTCGGCGCGCGGGCCGGGCGGTTCCCGGAGTTGAAGGACCGCGACAACCTCTGGCCGCTGCTGCTGGCCCTCACGTCGCACAAGTGCGTCGATCACGTCCGTCGGGAGACGCGGCTGAAGCGGGGCGGCCCCGACGGTCCCGTCGCCGCGGACCTCGACCTCATCACCTCCCGCGAGCCGACGCCCGAACTGCTGGTCGAGGTCGGCGAACGGCTCGCGGCCCTCCTCGACCGACTCGACCGCACCGGCGACCCGGGCCTGCGGACCGTCGCAACGTCGAAGCTGGAGGGGTACACGGCCGAGGAGATCGCGGGCCGGATGGGGTGCGCCCGCCGAACGGTCGAGCGCAAGATCCGCGTGATCGAGCAGGTGTGGGACCGCGAGGAAGGCGACCCCGCGGAGGGGCGGCCGTGAACCCGGAAGGGGCCGAGGACTTCGACGCCCTCCCACTGTCCGCCGTGCTGCGCATCAACGCCCGGTGCGACGCCTTCGAGGCGCTGTGCCGGGCCGGGCAGCGGCCGCGGGTCGCGGACTTTCTGGGTGACGCGACCGGCCCCGAGCGCGATTCCCTTCATCGCCATCTCACGCAGGTCGACGGCGAGTACCGGGCGACGTCCGCCGAAGAGTTCACCCGCAGGCTGGCGAGCGAACGTCTCCTCCCCGCCGGCTTCAACCTCGACCCCGCCGCGACCGCCTCGGACCTCGCCGACGGCCTCGTTCGGTCGGGGGCACTCACGGCGTACCAGGGGCGAACGCTCCTGAACCCGCACCCGCACCCGCTCGCCCTCGACGACTACCTCATCCTCGACCGCGTGGCGTCCGGTGGGATGGGGACGGTCTACCGGGCCGTTCACCGGCGGATGAAGCGCGAGGTCGCGGTGAAGGTGTTCGCCGACGGCCGGGGCGACGACCTCGAGCGGGGCCGCTGGTTCCAGCGCGAGGTGGAGGCGGCCGCGAAGTTGACGCACCCGAACGTCGTCACCGCCTACGACGCGGGAGAGGCCCGCGGGGTCGCGTACCTCGTGTCCGAGTTCGTGGACGGGGCCGACCTGCACCGCCTCGTGACCGAGTCCGGCCCGCTCGCACCCGCCGACGCGATCCGTGCGGTGCGCGACGCCGCGGCGGGGCTGGCCCACGCCCACGAGTGCGGAGTGATTCACCGCGACGTGAAGCCGTCGAACCTCATCCGCACCCGGGCGGGGACCGTGCGTGTTCTCGACGTCGGACTCGCCCAACTCGTCCGTGCCGACCGCAAGGCCGACAGCTATCACACCCTGGTCGTCGGCACACCGGCGTTCATGGCCCCCGAGCAGGCAGAAGCCCCCGGCACCGTTGACGCCCGAGCCGACGTGTACTCATTGGGCTGCACCCTGTTCTTCCTGCTGACGGGCCGCCCGCCTCAGGACGACACACCCCGCGCGAGGCACGACGCCGACCCGGAATTGCCGCCGCGGTTGGAGGGGCTCTTCCTGCGGATGACGGCCCGCCTCCCCGCCGATCGACCGCGATCGATGGGCGAGGTGCTCGCGGAACTGGACGTGATCTCGGCCCCGGGGCGGTCCCCGGGCCGGCTCCGGCTCGTGGCCGCTTCCCTCGCGATCTGCCTCGCCGTCGTCGCCGCAGTGGTGCTCGCACGCCCACCGGTCGGGAGCGACACGCCGCCGGCACCACTCCCGGTCCCGCGCCCCGTGGCTCCGAAGCGAGCGGCAGTCAGAGACATCCCGTTCGACCCCGCTGCGTACCAGGCCGAGTGGGCCGCCGCCCTCGGGGTGCCGGTGGAGATCGAGCCGGTCCCGGGGCTGAAGGCGCGGCTCGTCCCGCCGGGTCGGTTCACGATGGGCTCGCCCCCCGGCACGGTCGAGGAGTTGCTCGCGGGAGCGCCGGAAGAGTACGTGCGGGAGCGCGCCCGCGGGGAGGCACAACGTCCGGCGGCCATCGACTCGCCGTTCTACATCGGGACGACCGAGGTCACGGTGGGGCAGTTCCGGCAGTTCGCCGAGGCACAGACCCCACCGTACCGGACGGTCGCCGAGCGGCCGGACGGCGTTGGCTACCGCCTCGACGCCGGCCTCGGCTGGCGGGTCGTCTCGGGTGCGACCTGGCGGTTCGCGGGCGAGCAACCGCTGACCGACGACCACCCCGCCTGCAACCTCTGCCGCGACGACTGTGCCGACGTGTGCCGGTGGCTCTCGATCCGCTCCGCCGGGCGGTACACGTGCCGCCTCCCGACGGAGGCCGAGTGGGAGTTCGCGTGCCGGGCCGGGTCCGCGGGGCTCTGGAGTTGCGGGTCGGACCCGGGTGAACTGGGACCGCTCGCGTGGTTCGCCGGGACCGTGGACGCGGGGGACGCACGGTACCGGCCCGTGGGCCGAAAGGCCGCGAACGGTTTCGGCCTCTTCGACATGCACGGCAACCTGGAGGAGTGCTGCACGCCGACGGCCCCGGAAGCGGGGGCGGCGTTCCGCGGGGGGAACGTCCGCAGCCCGGCGCTCGGCGCTCGCTCCGCGTCACGCGAACCCGCGTCCCCGACGGCTCCCCGCGGCGGCCTGCGCGTGCTCTTCACTCCCGTAACCAGGTGAACCCAGACACCTCCGCAACCGGACTCGGGGTCGGAGTTACCTCGCCGGCGTTCGAAGCGATCGCCTACGCCATCTACACCCCAGGCTCGCCCGCCCGGCCGAAGGCCGTCCTCGTCGAGTCCCGCGGCATCGTCAACCTGCTCGACGCGCAGATCCCGCGTTCGACCTGGCCCCCGGCTCACGTGCGCTCTGGGTTGGTTTGCCCGGCCTTCGACGCCTCAGTGTCAGACATCGGCACCGTCCTGCTCAGTGGGGCAACTCTCTGCGTCGAGCCGGACGACGACCTCCGCGACCCAATCCGGCTGATCCAGTTGCTCCGCGACCGGGCAATCACGCACGTCGATCCGCCGCCAAGTTTCCTCGGCGTACCGGACCCCGCCGAACTCCCGGCCACGCTCCGTACGGTGGTGGCCGGCGGCGAACCGGCCGGGGGGTTCCTCGTGCCGGCGAGCCTGTACGTCTCGGACGCCTGGGAGGAAGGGCAAGAAGTTGCGGGGGTGGTCGGGTCGTGCGGGCACGCCCCCACCGGCAAGGCCGAACCCGCCTACCAGTCGTTTTGCCGCGGACTGGCCCGGATGGGAGACGGCCACGTCGTACTCGTGTCGAACCGGATTGCTTCACCAACAATCACTTCGGGTCTGTGGGTGGCTCCTTCCCACCCGGCCGTTTCGACAGCACCGGTTCCGCTCACGAGTTGCGATTCACTTCGTCGCGCAATCGACCGTCACCGCCGCCTCGGACACGACCGCGTACTTGCCGTCCTGTAGCGCCGTGCCGCGGATGGTGACGGTCACCTCGCCGTCGAACTTGGCGCCCTTCACACAGGCGATCTTGAACACTGCGGTCGTCTGCCCCGGAGCGACGGTCACCGCGTCCGCCTTAAGCATCCCGGCCAGTTCCTCCGGCAGCTTCAGTTCCAACTGGACCGGCACCGACAGCTTCGCCGACCGCAGCACCGCGACCGGAACCTCTGCCGCTTCCCCGGGCTTCACATTCAACTCTTGCGGGGCGGAGACCTTCAGGATCGAACCCTCGATCGACATCGTGATCCGCCCGCTCATCGGGGTCACGAGATACCGGACCTTCCCCTTCGCGTCGGGCACCTTCACGACCCCGATCAGTTCCATGCGCGAGGTCCTGGTCGTTTCGAGCCATTCGGGCATGAAGCACGGGTAGAACGCCCGGTCGGCATCAGCCGGGACTGTCATGTCGGGGCCGGTGATCCCCTGCCGCTGATACGACTGCGCCGCCGACATCTGCAGGCTCACTTCACCCTTGAAGTCGTTGATCCGCTCCAAAGTCACCTCGGCCGGGTGAGTGCTCCCGCGGTGAACCTTTCGCCCGCCGTCGGCCTCGACCGCCACCAGTTTGAGCCTCGGGGCGAGTGTCGTCGCGAGCAGGATCGAAGTCGTCCGCTCGTCGTTCGGGGACCGCACCGCGAAGTTGGCCGGGATCGGCGCGAATGCCGGTCGCGTGGCCGCGCTGGCCGTTCCCGTGACACTCACGAGAGCCGCAGTGGCCGAGGCGGTTTCGACGCCCGTGAGGGTGATCTTTAACTCAGCCGCGGTGCCGGGGATGACGAGGTTGGGCGGGGCGGTCACGCCCTCGGGTAGTCCCGACACGGCGAGCGCAATAGCCTCCTTCATTCCGCCCTTGCGGACGACCTTCACCACAAGGTCGGCTGTTCCTCCGAGTGGCACATTCAGTCGCGCGACGGTCGACAGAGTGAAGTCGGGGGCGACCTTCTCGGCGGTCAGCCGGTAGACCGCGCCCCGCGTACCGGCCTTCCCCGAGATGTCGCCCACGACCACGGTGAACGCGCCGTCGGCGGGCAGCGTGAACGCGAGTCCGGCGTCGGTGGTGCCGGGCAGGTCGTCGTTGCGAACCAACTCCTTGCCGGTCGCATCGACGACCGCGAGCGACAGGTCGAGCGGCGAGCCGAACCGCCGCGCCTCCGCAGCGAGATTCCACACGTCGCCCTTCTTTCCCTCGCAGGTGAAGCGGGCTTCAGTCGTCTGATCCATCACGCCGGTCACTGCGGCCGGCAGCGTGAGCGCCGCTGGCTTCGCGGCCGCGACCGTCTCGGCGGCGTCGCTGAGCGGGATGCCGAACGCGGGGGTCGCGCCGAACGCGGTGTCGAGACGATACGCCAGTTCGTCCTTCTTCGGGTCGGCCGGGAACGTGACCTTCCGCGTGAGCGACTCCAGTTGCTGCTTTCCGGTCACGAGGCCGTACCCGACGAACTCCACGTCGCGTGTCTCACCGCGCTTCCCGGCGGCGGGAACGGTCGCCACCACGCGCGGGCCGGGAGTGAGCGCGAGTCGGTAAACGAACGAGCGGTCGCCGCGGAAGTCGAGGTCGTGGAGGCTGACCGTGTAATCGGTGCCGGCGGTCGCCCAAAAGGTCACGGCGAGATCCTGGCCGTCGGTGTCGACGGCGTCCGCAACGACCTCTCCATTCGGGTTGCGGACGGAGAGGGCGGCGTTCATGTTCACCCCGAGGCGGCGCGCGAACACGTCGAGCGTGACCGGGCCGTCCTTCGCGACCGCGAACCGGTAGCGGTCCACTTCCTCGATGCGCGACAGCCGGCCGTTGACCGTGACCGGCAGCGCCGGGAGTTTCTGCGGCACCTTCGTCGCGCGCTCCTCGATCACCTCGGGTTCGGTGCCGACCCAGAAGATGCCGGTCTTGACCCCGGCACCGCTCGCGCTTGCGACGGCCCACCGCACCGGACCCGGCGGAAGGTCGGCCGGGAGTGTGAGCTTGGCGGGTTGTTCGCGTGGGAGTGGGAGTGCGTTCTGGGTGCTCTTGGCACCGAACCAGTAAGGCGGCGGGGGGACCATGACCGGTCCCGGCTCGCCGGTAGTTTGAAGCGTGGCACGGGAGTCGAGAACGAAGAATTGCAAGTCCGGGGTCCAGTCGTACCCGCCGAGTTGGACGTCGGCCGCCGATCCCGCCTTCCCGCCGGAGGGGAAGACGTAGCCCGGTTCCGGGGCCTTCAGGTCGGCGGTCTTCTTCTTCTGTGCGTGGGCGAGCGACGGGGAGAAGGGTGCGAGCAACAGGGCCACGGCGAGGGGAGCGACCGGGAACGCGCGAGCGGGCATGGGTTGTAATCCTGATGTGCTTTTCAGCGGGCCACGACCGCGAGGGAGTGGTGAGCGTATCCCGTTCCCTCGCGGTCGCGGCTCGCCACGAAGGAGAACCGCCTCTGGTCGCCTCACCCCACCAGATCCGTGAGCACCCGCCCACCATTCACGATCGGCACCGGGCGGCCCAGCGGCGTGTTGTACACCTTGCTGCTGTCGATTCCCATCTGGTGGAACAGCGTGCGGAGGATGTCTTCGACGCTCACCGGGTCGGCGAGCGGGGCGACCGAGTTCTTGTCCGTTGCGCCGATCACGATGCCCGGCTTGATGCCGCCGCCCGCGAACAGCACGCTCTGCGTCATCGACCAGTGGTCGCGGCCCGCGTCCTTGTTCACCTTCGGCGTGCGGCCCATTTCGCCCATCATCACCACGAGCGTGCTGTCGAGCAGTCCGCGGTCCGCGAGGTCGCTCACCAGGGCGCTGAACGCGCGGTCCACGCTCGGAATCAAATCCTTTTCGAGACTCGGGAAGCAGGTGAAGTGCGTGTCCCACCCACTGTGATCGACGCCGACGAACCGACACCCGGCTTCCACCAGACGACGCGAGAGCAGCGCGCACTGGCCGAGCGTGGTGTGGCCATACGCCTCGCGGAGTTTCGCCGGCTCACTCTTGATGTCGAACGCCTTGCGAGCGGCCGTCGAGGTCATCAGGTCGTGGGCCTTCTCGTAGTACGTCGCCATCGTGCCAGCCTTGCCGGTCGGCGCAGCGGCGGGACCAGCAGGCTCGTCCAGCCCGCTCAGGAGTTTCTTCCGCCGGTCCTGCCGCTTGTTGTCGATCCCTTCGACGGGGAGCAGGTCGCGGACCTCGAAGTCTGGCGAGACCGGGTCGCCCTCGATCACGAACGGCGCGTGTTCCGCGCCGTAAAAGCCGGGGCCGCCGGCGGTCAGCGGGTGCGGCAGGTTGATGTACGGCGGGAGCGTGCCGGTGTGCCCGAGTTCACGCGACACGACCGACCCGAGCGACGGGTAGAGGACGTTGTTCGGCTTGCGGCTGTTCGTGCCGTCGGCGAAGTCGGCCTTCACGCCGGTCATCACGTAGTGGTAACCGGTGGTGTGGCCGTTGTCGTTGTGACTGTGGTTGCGAAGGATGGTGTACTTGTCCGCGATCTTGGCGCAGTTCGGCAGGTGCTCGCAGATGAACGTGCCGTTCACGTTCGTCTTGATCGGCTTATACGGCCCGCGAACCTCGGCCGCGGCGTCCGGCTTCATGTCCCACATGTCGATCGTGCTGGGCCCGCCTTCCAGGAACAGGAAGATGCACGACTTTGCCTTGGCGGTCTTGGCCCCGGCGGCTTGCGCCTGGAACTGGAGCAGTCTCGGCAGCGACAACCCGCCGAGCAACCCGACGGTGCCAACGTGAAGGGCCTGCCTTCGGGACATTCCATTGCGGATCGCGGAATGCGGATTGCGGAATGAAGACATCGTTAATCTCCCTCGGCCACGGTAAGTTCTTAGTTCTTCGGTTTTCAATTCCGCATTCCGCGTTCCGCAGTTCCATCAGCGGTTGTACAGGAACTCTTTGCTGTTCAGAATCGCCCACAACAGGTCTTCGACGGCCGCCCGGCGGTCGCCCTCTGCGAAGGCGCCGAGGAGCTTCGTGCGCTCCGCTTCGGTCGGTCGGCGACTGAGCGCGGCCAGGAACAGTTCGTCGACGATCGCGGCCGGCTTCTTGTCCGAGTCGGCCAACTTGCGGGCTGCGCCGCCCCGGGCCTGAACCTTCGACGCGATCTCGGGGGAGTTCATCAGGTGCAGCGCCTGCGCGATGCTCGGGTCGGTCCCACGCTCGCACTCGCACACGCTGTACCGCACCGGGCGGCCGAAGATGCGGAAGAAGTACGACGGCATCCGGTTGTCCCACACCTGGATGGCGCGGTAGCCGTCCGGCCAGCCGTTGAACTTCTCGGGCGCGCCCGTGACCTGCGACACCGCATCAAGCAATACCTCCGCCGCCATCGGCTTGACCGCGGCGTGCGAGAAGTTCTGCTCGTCGGTCGCGTTCCCATCTTTCGCGACGCTGCTCAGTTGGTACGTCCGCGACATCAGGATCGCCTTCGTGAGCGCCTTGAGGTCGTACTTCCGCTCGCGGAGGAGAGCGGTCAGCGCGGCCAGCAGCGGTTCGTTCGACGCGGGGTTGGTTGCGCGGATGTCGTCGATCGGCTCGACCAGCCCGCGACCGAGGTAGTGCGCCCAGATTCGGTTCGCAATCGCGGTCGCGAAGTACGGGTTGTCCGGCGTGGTCATCCAGTCGGCCAGCGTGCGCCGCCGGTCTTCGGACGGGGCGAATTCCTTCGGCTCGGCGCCGAGCGGCGCGGCGGGCACGCCCTGTACGGCCACGGGCGCCGCACCCTTCTTGGCCTTCACCTTCCCGACCTTCGGACCGAGATCCGTGCCGACCGTCCACACCACGGCTTCGGCCCCACCGGGGAGCGGCTTGCGGGACACGCCCGAGAACATCCCGGCGAGCGCCCAGTAGTCGTCCTGCGCCCACTTCTCCGACGGGTGGTGGTGGCACTGGGCGCACTCGATCCGCACCCCCAGAAACACTTGACTCAGCGACCGGGCGGCGATTTCGGGCGTGCCCAGCGACTTGTAGATTGCCGCCGGCCCCTCCGCCGTGGTGCTGCCGCGGGCCGTCACGATGTCGCGCACGAACTGGTCGTAGGGTCGGTTCTCGGCGACCTGGCGGCGAATCCACCGCGTCATCGCGACCGCACCCTGGGGCGTTACCGCGTCCTTGTCGACTTTCAGAATGTCCGACCACTTCAGCGCCCACAGGTCGGCGTACTCCGGCCGGGCGAGCAGCGCGTCGATCAACTTCTCGCGCTTGTTCGGTGCGGCGTCCGCGAGGAAGGCGCTCGCCTCGGCCGCGGTGGGGAGCGTTCCGATCGTGTCGAGGAACACCCGGCGGAGGAACACGGCATCGTCGGCCAGATCGCTTGGCGGGATGCCGAGCCGTTCGAGTTTGTCCCAGACGTGCTTGTCGACGAAGTTCGCTTCTGCTGGTCGCGGGAACTTTACCCCCGGGCGCGGGAGCGTGACGCGGCACACGGTGACCTGCCCCATGTACCGCACGAGGATGGCGGCCTCGCCGGGCTTGTCGCCGGCGCTGACCAGTCCGCGGCCGTCCGCACCGGCGATCGTGGCGGCGTTCGAGTCGTACTCGGCCTCGGCGGTGACGCACCGGCGGGTCCCGTCCGCGTACACGGCCGTGACCCGCAACTGTTGGGTGCCGCCGAGTGTGAGCGTCCGCTGAGTCGGCTCGACCTCCAGTGCCGTCACCGCCGGAACCTTCGACCCCGCGAACTGGGCTCCCTCCCGGACCCAACGAACCATACGGTGGTAGCGGTGACCGTCCTTGTCGATCTTCTTTCCTCCGCCGTGCGGGGCGAGGCCGGTCGCTTTCATCAGGAACAGGCTGCCCTCTGGCGACGCGGGGAAGACGCGCCGACCGCGGCCCTCGGTCACGAGTGCCTGGAAGTCGGCAGCCGGGTCGAACCCGAACACGCTGAGTTTCAGCCCGCCTTGCCCCTCGGCCTTCCCGTGACAGCCGCCGCTGTTGCACGAGGCTTTCGTCAGGATGGGGATGATGTCCTGCTCGAACGATACCGGGTGCGGAGACTTCAGCCCGTTGACCTCGACGGGAATACGAACTGTGTCGTTGCCGTGCCGGACGGTGACCTCGGTCTTCCCCTCGCCCTTCGGGGTGATTCGCCCGGCAACATCGACCACGGCGATGGCGGGGTTGGCGACCTCGTACTTCGCGGTCCGGGTGCCGTCAGCGGTTTCGAGCGTGACAAGCAGTTGCTGCGACGCCTCCGGGCCGTCGAGCGCCACCGCGGCCGGGGTAACGTGCACGGCGGCGTGCGCCGCGGCCGGGCCGAGCAGGAGTGTCAGCAGGAGGGCCACCGTCGGCTTGGTCATGAATCCACCAGGATGAACGAGCGGCGGGAGGGCGGACGGGCGGCGAGCCGCCCGAGTGGGGAAGGTGGAAACACTATACCCCGGCCGCGGGACAGGAGCCAGCAGGAATACGCTCCGCGAACCGGTTCACCGGTTCGCGTCACTTCTTGCGTGCCTTGGCCAGAACGTCCTCGAGCTTGACCGGCGCACCCTTCTGGCGCTTGCTCTCCTCGGCAGCCTCCATAAAGGCGAACAACTCGATCGTCTCTTCGGCCGACACCGGAGGAGTGCGCGTCTTGAAGAACTTGGCGATCTCGGCCGCGGTCGCCTCGTAGCCCATGTACTTGTCGTTGGTCGGGGCGACGCCCTTCACCGGGACGCCGTGCCCGTAGATGCCTGCCGTCGAAACCCCCTTGCTGCCGAACACCGTGGCGCTGTACTTGGGGGCACCCCTGCGGATGCCGCGGTACGTGCCGACCCTCCCGTCGTTCCACTCACCGGTCACCTGGTCGGCGAGATCCGTGCTCGTGCGAGTCACCGACACGCAACCCGGCCCCAGGATCG
Source organism: Gemmata sp. (assembly GCF_051859125.1). Classification (NCBI taxonomy): domain Bacteria; kingdom Pseudomonadati; phylum Planctomycetota; class Planctomycetia; order Gemmatales; family Gemmataceae; genus Gemmata; species Gemmata sp. The sequence goes on along the minus strand of NZ_JBHYGG010000049.1, from coordinate 4,200 downwards.
TGTAGAGCGTCTCGACCCCGTGGACGCCGTGCCAGAACAGGTCGGGGTGGTGCGGCTCGCGCGGGCACCCGCCGTACACGTCGGCCCCGAGTACCTCCCCGACCTCCGGGTGGTTGCGCATCCCGATGAACCCGGGGCTGAAGCGGTGCTGCGAGCAGGTGAAGATCGGCGTCTTGTGCTCCGCGGCCAGCCGGAAGATCTCCACCGCGTCGGCCAACGACGCCGCGAGCGGGCGGCCGACGTACACCGGCTTGCCGGCCTTCAGAATCGGCTTGAGTTGTTCCAGGTGCGCGCGTCCGTCCACGCTCATCAGCAGGATCGCGTCGGACTGCTTGAGAACCTCCTCCGGCGTGTTGACGACCTCGACCCCGAACTTCTTGATCTGTTCGGTCCACTTGGGGAGGTTGTTCACGCTCTCCTCGATGTCCGGGCTGCCCGCCTGGAACGCCGCGACCACTTTGAGTCCCTTCAGGCCGTCGCCGGCCTTGGGGTCGTGAAAGATTTGGGTGAACGCAACCGTTTGGTAGTTGTCCAGACCGATGATCCCGACCTTGATCGGCGCATCGGCCGCCGCACCCGGGCGGGGTTTGTCGGCGAGCAGGTGAGCAGTTGGCAGGAGGGCGAGGAGAAGTACGACGCGGGTCATAAAGGGGTGTCTTTCGGTCGGGGGTGCTGTTGGGGTGCCGGATCGGCGACGTGTGACCCGTCAAAGTCTACCACCTCACCCGGTACTCGTCACTGCGGCCCGCCGTTGGGGTTTGGTCCAGCGCCGCGCCTCCGTGCCATCGTAGCCACACGTAATGAAACGTGGACGCTCTCGCGGGTTCGCGTCCACGTCGCCACCCCGACCGACACCGATGGTTGCGGGCTGCCGTCAGCTTGCAACCCGGTGACCTGTGCCGCCGGGTTGGCGGATGGGGTCCGCCTGGTGAACGTGTACGTCCCGGGGCAGCACTCGAGCAATGCCGGCAAGCCCGGTGGGAACTCCCACAAGTGGGGCGACCACGCGGCCAACTGGAACATGGACCACGCCCTGCGGCTGCGGCTCCCCTGGTTCGACGCCTGCGCCGCCAACATGATCGAAGACCTGCACGCGCGAGGGCTCGACAAGAACACGCTGCTGGTCGTCACGGGCGAGTTCGGCCGGACCCCGCGGCTGGAGAGCGTGAACGGGAGCGTCGGCCGGGACCACTGGCCGGGCGCGATGTCGGTCCTCGTGTCCGGCGGCGGGCTGGACCGCGGCAACGTGATCGGTGCCACCGACAAGCGCGGGGCGGCCCCGGTCGGGTTCAAGCACGACCCGTTCGACTTCCTCGCGACCATCTACCACTGGCTCGGGATCGACCCGGCCCAGAACGTCCTCGACCTGTCGGGCCGGCCCGTGCCCCTCTCCCCAGGTGCACCGATCCGCGGCATGGTCTGGCCGCACCGGGGCCCCCGGAACGGCCCGGCGGGGCGGCGGGGTACGGGCGGAAGAGCCGCCCGCCCGAGGGAGTGTTCCAGGAGCTATGCGGCGCCGAATGCCGTCTTCCGTCCCGGAACCCGGACGGGCCGTCGTCGGTTGGGTGCAGCCTCGAACGCCGAGACGGCGGGCGGGGCGGCGTGTGGGAGCACCCCGACCTGGGCCGGTGAGGTGCCCATGCTGGCGGCGGAGATCAACGGGCGGCTCAAGTCAGGACCGCCGGAACGGGGAATTGACTCGGGCCGCCGAACGCGACTTTCGCCGCGTGGCGGGATCGGGCGACACCAGCTCATCTCAGACATCGGGGGCTCCGGGAGTTCCGGGGCGTCTCGGGCGGCCACGGTATCCAACAGCACAGGCCGGCGTTCGATGCCGGAGGCCTGGTGCCGATTTACGGCCCGCGGTCGGCTCGACCGGAGGCGACGCTCCCGACCGGTGCTCGTGTCCCGGGCGCGGTGATCGTCGCGAGCATGGCACATCGTCTGGCAACGGGGGGGCGGGACACGGAAACCCCTGGTCAGGTCGTCCTCATCCGTGAGATTCTTGGGAGCCCGCTCCGACAGCCCGACATCGCGCCGGAGTGGCGGACGGTGGCGTCCAGACGTTGACACCGCCGAACGGACGGAGTAATCGCTCTGTGAGACATCCCCGGGCGCAACACCTCAGGTTCGAACCATGCCCCACGACTTGGCGGCGGGTCGGTTGTTCGAGGAGGCCATCGCCCTCTTCGCGAGTCGCGGGTACGCCGCGGTCACACCTGCCGACATCGCCGCGGCCGCGGGGTGCCCGCTCGACGACCTGTACCGCCACTTCCCGCGGCAGGAGCGGTTCGTTCTCAAGCTCTACGAGCAGCTCGCCTCGGACCTCGAGTCCCGGGCGGCGGAGCTGCCGGTCGGAACGGTTGCCGAACGGTTCGCGGTTCTGCTCCGCGGGAAGCTCGCTCTTCTCGACCCGCACTGGGAGCTCCTCAGGTCGCTCCTTCCGGTGGCGCTCGACCCCCGCAACCGGCTCGCGGTGTTCGGCCCGACCTCCGACCGCATTCGTGCCCGCGTGCAGGGCGTGATTGCCGCCGCCGTTTACGGGGGAACGGACGCCCCGCCGGGCGACCGCACCCACCCGCTCGTGCGGTTCCTCTACGCCACGCACCTGATGTGCGTCCTGCTGGCCCTCCAGGACCAGACCCCGGACCGGGCGCTCTCGTCCGACGCCGAGGAGTTCGCGACCGACCTCGCGGGACTCGCGACGCGCTGGTTCGCGCGGGGCCGCCCGGGGCCGCTCGGCCGGTTCGTGGCGTCCCTCGCCGGGTTGCCCGACCTCTCGGCGCTGGCCGATCGCGCCGACCGCCTCGCGGGCCGGCTCGTCGAACCCCCTCACGACCCGGCCCATTACTCGCGAGCGGAGAACATCCTGCGCGACCTCTTCCGCCACCGCCGGCTCCAGCCGGGGGCGGGGGCCTGTGGCCACAACCCGTGCCCCCAGTGCCTCGCGCTGCACCTCCCCCGGGTCAGCGCGGCGCTGACCGCCGGGGAGCCCGTTCGCCTCGTCCTCCCGGCGTTCCCGGCCAAGTCCGCCAACCCGAAGAAGACACTCGGCACCCTACCGGACCCCGGCGAAGAGTTGGCACTGCGGTTCCTCCAGGAAGCGTGCGAGGCGATCCGACTCCGCCACCCGCCGGGCGCGAGGTTGACGATCTGTTCGGACGGCCGCGTCTTCAACGATCTCGTCGGCGTGGACGACGGTGCCGTCACCGCGTACCGGGCGCGGCTCCTCGAGCTCATCGGCGGCCTCGGGCTCACTGACTTCGAAGTGTTCGACCTGGACGACGTCCGACCGGGCGAGGCGTTCGGGGCCACGCGCCGCTGGCTCATGGACACCTACGGCGAACCGCTCGAGGCCCTCACCGAGAGGACGCGGGCCCACGACCACCACAAGCAGATGTTCAACGGGATCCACCGGTTCCTGACCGAGGACCTCGCGGCCCGCGAGCCGAGCCTCAGCAAGAATCAGGCCCGCGAGCGGTCGAGGACCGCCGCTTATGAAGTGATCCGCCGGAGCAACGCCTGGAGCCGACTGGTCGCGGTTTATTTCCCCGAGGCGCTGCGGTTATCCATCCACCCGCAGCCCCCGCACTCGGAGAAGGTCGGGATCATGCTCACCCCGGCCGAGGACGCCTGGCTCACGCCCTGGCACGGCGTCGCGCTGCTCCGCGGGGACCGGTTCGTTCTGACGAGCCGCGCCGAGGCCGAGGCACTGGGCGCGAGTGTCGTCGAACGGGACGGGCGGCCCAGTCACTTCGAACTCGCCGGGGCAACGCCGTCGAAGGAGGCGAGCCGTGGGAGGTGACGTCACTGTGCCGGGGTGCGCGGTCGAGCCGCTGGTGCCGTTCGGCGTGCTGGTGCGACCCACCGGCGGCCCGCGGCCGGTGCCTTCCCCCGCGGAACTCCGGGAGCTCGTCCTCCGGGACCGCGTGGTCGTGTGCCGCGGGTTCACCCCCGAGCCGACGCAGCACGCGCTGGCGGCGTACGCGGCCGGTTGGGGGTCGCTCCTGCAATGGGACTTCGGCACGGTGTTCGAGGTGGTGGAACACGAGGCACCGAAGAACTACCTGTTCGCGAGCGGGAGCGTGCCGTACCACTGGGACGGGGCGTTCGCCGAACGGGTGCCGTGGCTCCAGGTGTTTCAGCAGGGCAGGCGCACTACTTGGCCCCGATTTCCTGTAGCACCTTGAGCATGTAATC
>NZ_JBHYGG010000048.1:0-19455 GCF_051859125.1 Gemmata sp. | reverse complement strand
GGGGAGACAGAAGCGAAGCTGTCTTGTCTCCCCAGCTCCCCCTCTCCGTGTCTCCACCTCTGATTAGGCGGAGCGCCGGATGGTCACGAGCGGGGGCCGCGGGCGGATCGCGCGGTAGGTCGCTTCCAGTTCCGGCGTGAGCGCCTGGCCCCGCCGCCGCATCACCGTGTCGGCGGTGGCCATCAGCCGGTCCACGTCGGTCAGTTCCTTCGACACCCCGCTGCCGACCCGGTGGAACCCGGGGATCGCCCGCGCCGCGAACCCGCCGCTCGGCAGCACCTGGGCGAACGGCCCGATCACGCTGCCGCAGTCGAGCAGCACGCCGAGCCCGGTGCGGACGTGGTCGCCGATGATCGCGCCGACCTTCATGCGGCCGGTGCCCACCTCGGCCCCGTCGATCGGCACCGTCACCGGGCGGTAGTCGCACCGCAGGTCGCTCGTGTGGGTGCCGGCCGCGAGGTTCACCCACTCGCCGACGTAGCTGTGCCCGAGGAACCCCTCGTGGTACTTGTTCGCGTACCCGAGCAGCACGCTGCACTCGACCTCGCCGCCGACCCGGCAGTGCGGGCCGATGGTGGTGCCCCCGCGGACCTTCGCCCCGAACACCACCGCCCCGGCCCCGACCGCGCACGGCCCTTCGAGCCGCGTGAACGCCTGCACCACCGCCCCCGGCCCGATGACGACCGGGCCGTTCGTGGTGTCGCACACCACCATCGGGTCGACCCGCGCCGTGGGGTCGACGATCAACCGCTCGGCCGGGCCGACGACGGCCACCCCGGCGGGCGGCGCGGCGGCCGGGGCGAGCGCCCTGGCGTCGTTGGCGATCTCGGCCGGGTTCAGGTCCACGAGTTCCCACGGGCGGCTCACGAGCGCCCCGCCGACGTCGCGGGCCGGGAGCGTGCCGGCCCACTCGTCCATGCACCGCGAGAACCGCTCGGGGCTCTGCGTGAGGGCCTCGAGGTGCGGCACGTCGAGCACCGCGTAGGCGATCTCGTTGCCGGCGACGCCGAGGTGCGGGCCGTCGGCGAACGGGTACGGCGCGCCGGCCGCGGGCCGCGGCGGGGGCACCCACCGGGCGTTCACGAGCACGGTCGGCGCGGCCCGGAGCCACGCGGGGTCGTTCACCGGGCACAGCGGGTCGCGGCCCCGGATCAGGCCGGCCACCCCGCTGCGGCACAGGTGCCCGACGGTCGCGGCCGCGAAGTACCGCGCCTGCTTCCGGGCGAGCGTGTCGAGCCCGCAGATCAGGTCGGCCACCGGGCGGGTGAGGGCGAGCGGCTCCAGCCCCCGCACGAGCGCGTCTTCGTACACACAGATTCGCATCCACCGTCCTCCCGCCGTCCGTGGCCGTAGAGGGGGCAGTCTAGACCGGGACCGGTGATCGGGGAAAGGCGAGTTTCGGGCGGCGTCGGGACAACTGCAGATCGGGGGCCGAATCTAAAAACCGGGCACGGGCACGGGCACGCACGCGGGCACGGACAAATCGCGGTGCGTCGGCAAGTCCGTGCCGGTCCCGTTTTCCCCGCGTGCCCGTGCCCCAGCCTGTGCCCGTGCCCGCAGGGCGATTCCGTGTGTCACGTTGGGTGGTGCGGGCCGGGGGCCCACCCCCTCGCGGGCGCTCAGGGTTCGCCCGGAACCGCCGGCCTCTTGGCGAACCCTGCGCGCCAGCGAGGGGGTACACCTGAACCACCCCGTGTGACACACGGAATCGCCCTGGTGGGGCCTTCACGCGGCGCACATACCGGCCGCGGAACTCCCCTTTACACGCCGCACTTCGGTTGGCATAACCCCGCCGTTCACCGCGAACACGTATTGCCTTTCACGCACGGGACGGGTCGGCCGGGGGGGCCGCTCGACCGCGGGGGGAAGTCCATGAGACGATACCGACTCTGGGGCGCGTCCGCGGCCCTGGCGTGCGGCCTGGGCGGGCCGGCCGTCGCCGGCGACGGCGCCCCGGTGCAACAAACCACGCTCGTGAACAAGCTGTTCGGCCCGAGGGCCCCGAAGCCCGCCGGGCCGGCGGCCGCCAACTCGGGCCGGCCGCCGACGATCACCGCGCCGCTCGCGCCCGAGGTGCTGGCCGACGCGCTGCGGGCCGAGCAGGACGCCTACCTGCGCCGGGTCTCCGTCTGCACGGAGCTGCGGCGGGTCGCTGCGGAGAAGGGCGACGACGCCCTGGGCCGCCAGGCCGACGAACTCGAGCGCCAGGCCTCGGCCCTGTACAACCTGCGGGTGGGCGGGCTGGGCGTTTCGCCCCGGCGGTCCGCGGCTCCCGAGCCCGCGAAGGGCCTCGACGTCGCGGCCCGCGGCGCGCCGGGCGCCGCGGCGACGCAGGCCCGCCGCCTCGACGCGCAGGCCGCGCCGGTCCCGGGGACCACAACGGCCCAGGTGCGGGAGGTGAAGCCATGACCCGACTGCTCCTCGCGCTCGCGCTGGGCGCGCTCATCGGCTGCACGGGGATCCACCCGGTCGGCCCGCTGGCCGGTTCGGGCCTCGGCCCGAAGCACGGTAAGGGCAAGGCCGACAAGGACAAGGACGAGCCGCCCGAGCCGGTCACGGTGCCGGCCCCGAAGCCGACGCCCCCGCTGAACACGACCGGCCCCGAGGACGTGACGCCGGAGAACCCGAACCTGGCGATCCGCAAGCTCCAGCAGGAGTTGGAGGCCGACAAGAAGACGGTCCCGTCGGCCCCGAAGACGGTCGAGGTGTCGCGGTACAAGAACGGCGTCAAGCAGGAGTGATACCGAATCGCGTGGATCAGTTGCCCTTGGTGGGGCGGGCATTCGTGCCTGCCTCCGGAAGCGGTTGGAGGCAGGCACGAATGCCTGCCCCACCAGATAGAAACGAATGCATGAGATTCGGTATGATCCGGCCCGGGCGGGTCGATCATTCTCACCCCGCGGCGGGCTGGGGGACGGGCGCGCCGAGGACGCCGATCACGGCGTCGGTCAGCTCGTCGATGTTGAACGGCTTGGCCAGGAACGCCTCGTTCGGGCCGGACACCTCCTCGGTGTCGCCCGAGATGAACAGCACCTTGATCTCGGGGTGCTTCAGCCGGACCCGGTCGGCGAGGTCGCGGCCGGTCATGTTCGGCATCCGCACGTCCGTGACCAGCACCGCCGGGGGCCGCGACAGGTCCGCGAGGACCGACAGGGCCTCGATCCCGTCGCACGCGGCGAGCACCTCGAACCCGGTCTCGGTCAGCACCCGGGCCGACAGCTCGCGGATCGCCGGCTGGTCCTCGACGAGCAGGACGAGCGGCGCGTCGGCGAACGCGGCCACCCGCGGCGGGGGCCCGTCGGCGGCCCGCGGCCGGGCCGGGCCGTCGCGGCCCGGGGGCGGGAAGAACCCGGCCGCCGCGCCCGCGGCCGGCAGGTAGATGCGGAACGTGGTGCCGCAGTCGGTCGCGGTCGTGAACCGGATGTGCCCGCCGGCCGTCGCCGCGATCCCGTACACGGTCGAGAGCCCGAGCCCGGTCCCCTTGCCCAGTTCCTTGGTGGTGAAGAACGGTTCGAACAGGTGCGGCCGCACCTCCTCGGGGATGCCGGTGCCGGTGTCGCCGACCGAGAGCACCACCCACCGGCCGGGGGGCGGGTCGTCGGGCGACTGCGCCTCGGCGACCTCGGTCACGCCGGTCTCGACCGTCAGCGTGCCGCCCCCGGGCATCGCGTCGCGGGCGTTCACGCACAGGTTCATCACCACCGACTCCATCTGCCCGCGGTCGGCCAGCACCTTCGGGACCGCGGCCACCCGGGTGACGAGGGCGACCTCCTCGCCGATGAGCGGGGCCAGGAGCGGCCGCAGGCTCTCGACCACGGCGGCCAGGTCCACGGGGCCGGCGGCCGGGGGCTGCTTGCGGCTGAACGCGAGCAACTGGCGGGTGAGGTCGGCCCCGCGCTCGCCGGCCGACTGGATGTGCGTGACGAGGGGCCGGAGCGGCGACCCGGGCGGGGTCTCGGCCGCGATCAACTCGCTGAACCCGTTGATGACCGTGAGCAGGTTGTTGAAGTCGTGGGCGATGCCGCCGGCGAGCCGGGCGACGGCCTCGAGCTTCTGGGCCTGCCGGAACTGCTCCTCGAGCCGCTTCTGGTCGGTGACGTCCACGGCGAGGACGACGACCCGGGAGAGGTCCGGGCGGCCCCCGGCGTTGGGCACGCCGACGTGCAGCACGATGTCGGCCGGCTCGCCGGTGAGGCGGACCGCCCGGGTCTCGATCCGCAGGGCCCGCTCGCCGCTCCACAGGCCGACCAGCTCGCGGGCGAACGCCGGCCCGGTCTCCGGCCCGATGAGCTTGGGCAGGCTCGCCATCAGCTCGGCCTTGTCGGCCGCCCGGTTCATGGCGACCGCGGCCTGGTTCACGTTCCGCACGCGGATCATGCCGATCGCGGCGGCCGCGAGGTGCGGGTGGGCGGCGAGGTGGGCGGCCAGGTCGGTGACGCCGGCGGCCCGGAGCCCGCCGAACCAGTCGGCGACGCCGGTCATGTCCTCTTCCCAGATGGCGACCGGGGCGGCCTCGAACAGGTTCCGGTACCGGTCCTCGCTCCGCTCGACGGCCCGCTCGGCCTCGACCCGCTCGGTCACGTCCTGGATGGTGCCGTACAGGCGGTGCGGCTTGCCCCCGCGGGTCTCCAGTTGGCCGATGACGTGGACCCACAGCTTGTTGCCGCGGGCGGTGACGAACGGGAGCACCACGTCCCACCCCTCGCCGGTCGCGGCGGCTCGCGCCCCCATCTCGCGCATCACCTCCCGGCCCTCGGGGGCGTAGAAGTCCAACGAGTTGTCGGGGTGCGGCGCGTACTCGAACGGGCTCAGCTCGTGGATCCGGTACGTCTGCTGCGACCAGGTGATCCGGTTCTCGGGGATGTGGTACTCCCACCCGCCGATCCGCGCCAGGCCGGCGGTCGTCTCCAGCAGCGCCCGGGTCTCGCGGAACTGGGCCTCGACCTCGCGGCGGTCGGTCACGTCGCGGATGTTCACGACCACGCCGGCCACGGCCGGGTTGTCGAGGTGGTTGGTCGCCAGCGCCTCGAGCCACACCCACCGGCCGTCGGTCCGCTGGATCCGGAACTCGGCCTTGGTCGGGAGCCCCGGGTGGGCCAGGGTGTCGGCGAACGTGAGCTGCACGAGGGTGCGGTCGTCGGGGTGGACGTTCTCGAACGTGGACCGGCCGGCCAACTCGGCCGGGGTGCGGCCGCACATCGCGGTGATGGCGTCGGTCACGTACGCGGTGCGGCCGTCCCGGGTCATCACGACCAGGGCGTCGTGCGAGTGGGCCAGCAGGGTCGCGAACCGGGACCGGTCGGCGGCCAGGGCCGCCTCGGCCCGCGCCTTCTGGGCCTCGGCGGCCACCCGGGCCGCGATGTCGGCACTCAGGGCCGTCTCGGCCGCGTCCCGCTCGGCGGTCACGATCCCCAGGCACAGCGCGGTGACCACCGACACGGCCAGGAACCCGACCAAGGCGAGCCGCTCGCCCAGGGCCTTGTGGTCGGCGACGAGGAGCGCGACGACGACCGCGGCGGTCACGAAGTTGGCGGCCGCCGCGCCCCGGGGGCCGTACCGGGCGGCGGCGATCGCCACGACCGGCAGGCACGCCATCAGGCTCGCCGGGTCCGGGACGCCCGGGGTGAGCGCGAACCCGGCGGCGAACGCGGCCGACGCGAGCAGCCCGGCCCACGCGACCGCCCCGCGGGTCCCGTCCTGCCCCACCACCGGGGGCCACAGGAGCAGCGGCACGAACAACAGAACCCCGGCCATGTCGCCGGTCCACCACACGACCGCGGTCATGAGCGGGTCGCCCGGGGCGTCGCCCCCGACGGCGGCCACGAACGCGGTGCCGAGCAGCGCCGCCGGCACCGACCCGAGGACCGCGGCCAGCACCAGCACCCCGACCCCGCCGAGGTGGTCGAGCCGGAGCCGCTTCCCCCGGGTCGCCAGCCACCCGCCCAGGGCCGCGCCGGCCACGTTCCCGGCGGTGATCCCCAACGCCCCCCACAGCGGCGCGTCGGGCCGCGCGTTAATCAAGTTGACCACCAGCGCCCCGACCGCCACCCCCGGCAGCGCCCGCCACCCGAGCCGCACCACCGCGGCCAGCGCCACGCCCGACGGGGGCCAGAGCACCGACACCCCCGGCGAGAGGGCCGCGAGCCCCAGCCCGACCAGCCCCGCGAGGACGTACCCGCACCCGACCGCCAGCCACAGCCCGACCTCGGGCCGCACGGGGGCCGGCCCCGGGCGGGGCGGGGGCGGGACCTCAGCGGCGGGCCGGGGGGGCACGGACATGACGTCATCCCGGGCGACGGATGCGGGTCAGCGGGGAGGGGGCGGAGTATCACCAACATAATACAGACTGCGGTCCGCTCAAACCGCCAATGGCGAAACTTGAACCATTGGGCCTACAATGCCCGGGATGATCGGAGGGGCCATGCGTGGAGCCGCGTTCGCCGCCGGGGTCGCCGCACTCGCCGCACTGCTCGCGAGCGGGGGCGGGGGCCGCGCCTCGCTGTACTCGCCGGACGACCCGTTCGCCGTGCCCGTCGGCACCGACGGCCGGCCCGCCCCGCTCCCGTTCGACGAGTTCAAGCGGCGGCTCGCGGTCCTCACGAACGCCCTCGTCGAGCCCAAGCCGGGCGAGAAGCCGAACCCGGACCGGGTCAAGTTCCTCGACCGGATCGCCAAGCAGGAGAAGGGGCCGAAGCGGACCGCGCCCGAGGCGGCCGCGCTCGCGACCGACCTGCTCCGCGTCGGCCAGTCGGACCGCGCCCTGGGCGTCCTCGGCCCGCACGCCGCCGACCGCCGGCCCGACTACTTCGTGTTCACCGGCCTCGCCAGCGCCCACGCCGCCCGCGGCGAGTGGGCCGACGCGCTCCGCTACCACCAGGAGGGGCAGTTCGACACGAAGATGCCCGAGACGGTGAAGGGGCTCTCGAAGGGCCAGCGCGACTGGTGGGCGCGACTCGACGCCGACGTGGTGCCGCGGTTCTACCAGATCCGCCGCCAGGAGACCGAGGAGCGCCGCGGGCTCGGCCCGACCGAGCGCCACGCCGCCGACGAGACCGAGGACGTGCTCCCGCTGCTCCCGCTGTCGGGCGAGCCGGTGCGGTTCGTGAACGCCGCCGGGGAGTACGAGGCCGGCGTCCTCGCCCCCGCCGAGCAGGCGAAGTTGCCGCCCGACGCGCTCGCGACCGCCCAGCAACTCGTGCTGTGGTTCCCGGGCGACACGCGGCTGTACTGGCTGCTCGCGGAACTGTACGCCGCGGCCGGCGACGTGAGGTCCGCGGTCGCGATCCTCGACGAGTGCACGTGGGGCCGGCAGTACGGGAACCGGAAGGTGCTGGTCGCGCACCGCCACGCCCTGCGGGCCGCGGCCGACGCCCTCGACCGGGTGGAGCCCATCGAGGGGCCGGCGTTCGGCCTGGGCACGATCGGCGTGTACTTCGGCGTCGTCGGCGTGCTGGCCGCGCTCGCCCTGGTGCGGACCGTGCTGAAGCGGAGATAGGCCCGCCCGTTCCCCCGAAACGGCACCGCCGCTGTTGGGCACGCCGGGTGCAGCGGTACACTCTTTCGAGTCCGATCGACCGACCTTCGCACAACCCCGACAGGAGCCCGATCATGGCGACCCCGTTCCCGACCCGCATCGACATCCCGGCCGACAAGCGCGAGAAGCTCGTCGCCCTGCTGAACCAGCAACTCGCCGACACGTTCGACCTGTTCTCGCAGACCAAGTTCGCGCACTGGAACGTGAAGGGGCCGAACTTCATCGCGCTGCACAAGCTGTTCGACGAACTGGCCGAGGAGGTCGAGGAGCACGTCGACGAGATCGCCGAGCGGCTCACGGCCCTCGGCGGCGTGGCGCACGGCACCGCCCGGCAGGCCGCGGCGACGAGCCGCGTGCCCGAGTTCCCGGCCGGCACGCACAAGGGCCAGGAGGTGGTCGCCGCCCTCGCCGACCGGTACGCCGCGACGAGCAAGCTGAGCCGCGAGGCGATCGACAAGGCCGAGGGGCTCGGCGACAAGGACACCGCCGACCTGTTCACCGGCCTGTCCCGCGACCTCGACGAGGCGCTCTACTTCCTGGAGTCGCACCTCAACGGCTAATTGCCGTCGGGCCGCGGGGCTTGTCCCCGTGGTGCCGGAGGCGCAGACGACCACGGGGACAAGCCCCGTGGCTCGACACCCGAGAGCCGCCCATGCTGATCGACCTCAACGCGGACCTCGGCGAGGGGGCCGGCAGCGACGCCGAGCTGGTGCCCCTGGTCACCTCTGCGAACGTGTGCTGCGGGCTGCACGCCGGCGGCCCCGCCGAGATCGCCCGCACCCTCGGCCTCGCGCACAAGCACGGCGTCGCGATCGGGGCGCACCCCGGGTACGCGGACCGCGAGCACTTCGGCCGCCGCGAACTCGCGCTCGGGAACCAGGAACTCGTCGCGCTGTGCGTGTACCAACTCGGCGCGCTCTACGCGATGGCCGCGGCGCTCGGGCTCCGGGTGAGCTACGTGAAGCCGCACGGCGCGCTGTACCACCAGGCGTGCCGCGACCGCCACGTCGCCGACCTGTTCATCATCGCCGCGGCGCAGCTCGAGCTCCCGGTCGTCGGGCTACCCGGCTCCGAACTCGAGGCCGTGTGCCGCGACCGCACCACGTTCGTCCCCGAGGGGTTCGCCGACCGCCGCTACCGGCCCGACGGCACGCTCGTGCCCCGCGACGACCCGGACCCGTTCGTGACCAACCCGACCGAGGCCGTGAAGCAGGTCGAGTGGCTCATCGCCGACCGCGGCGTGCGGACGGTGTGCGTCCACGGCGACAACCCGGACGCGGTCGCGTTCACCCGGGCCGTCCGCGACGCGCTGCTCGCCCGCGGGTTCACCCTCAAGTCGTTCGCATGAGCCTCCGCGTCCGCGACCCCGGCCTGTACTCGCTCCTCGTCGACGCCGGCCGGCCGCACACCCGCCACCTCGGCCTGCCGCTCGGCGGGGCCGCGGACCGGTTCGCGCACGCGCTCGGCAACGCGCTCGTGGGGAACGAAGCCGCCAAGGTCGCGCTCGAGGTCACGCTGTTCGGCCCGACGCTCGAAGCGGTCGCGCCGGTCGCGTGCGTCGTGTTCGGCCCGGCGTTCGAGTCGGCCGTCAACGGCACCCCGGTCCGCCCGAACACCACCTTCACTCTCGAACCCGGCGACGTGCTGCGGGTCGGGGGCACGCGGACCGGGTGCCGCGGTTACCTGTGCGTCGCCGGCGGGTTCGACGCCCCCGCGGTTCTCGGCAGCCGCTCGGCGCTGGAGCCGATCCGCACCGGCGACGTGCTCGCGTGCCGGCCGTCGCGGACCGAGCCGCGCTCGCCGGCCGAGGACCTGTTCCCTCCTGGCGGAAACGTCCTCCGCGTCCTCGACGGGCCACAGTGCGACTGGTTCACCGACGATGCATTCTTCACCAGCGAGTACGAGGTGTCGCCCGCGAGTAACCGCATGGGCGTGCGGCTCACGGGGCCGCCGCTCGCCCGCCGTGCGGGGGAACTCGTCTCCGAGGCGGTTGCCCCCGGGGCCGTGCAGGTGACGAACGACGGCCTGCCGGTCGTGCTCGGCGTGGACGGGCAGACGATCGGCGGCTACCCCAAGGTAGCGCACGTCGTCCGGGCCGACCTCGACGCCCTCGCGCAACTGCGGCCGGGCGACCGTGTGCGGTTCGTTCGCGTCGCCCCCGCCGGCGCGGCAGACGCGGCCCGTGCGCGTGCGGCGCGGCTCGGCGAGTGGCTCGCACGGCTCCGGGCCGCGGAGCGGCCGCCCGAGTTCGCTTAGAAGTGGTGGCGGAACGGGTTGACGCGGCGGGTAGGCGGCGTGCGCGGCACCCCCTCACCCGCCGCGAAGCGCGGCGACCTCTCCCCGTCGGAACGGGGCGAGGTGGGGCTCCCCGGCCTTCTCACAAGCAATCCGTCAGGGCGAGTGTCGGAACGGGCCAACCGCCCCCACCTCGCCCCGTTCCGACGGGGAGAGGTCGCGACGAGTCTTCGAGTCGCGGGTGAGGGGGAACCGCCTGAACCGGGCCCCAGACGCGCGGTCACATTCCGCCACCGGTTCTTAACAGCGCGGCCCGGAAGAAACGGCTAGCGCACCTCGGCGAGCCGCTCTCCCACGATCACCCCCTGTTCGCCGCCGATGCGGGTCAGGAGCACCACCCGGTGTTCCGACCCGCTCAGCTTGAGCTTCCGCGCCACCTCGTCGGCGTCCAGCATCGACCCGCGCTTCACCATCGTGACCCGCCCGACGCCGCGTTCCCGCAGGTAGTCGCGGAGCCGGCCGGCGTGGAACCGGTCGCTGTGCTCGACGCGGTACGCGGTGACGAACGGCGACCGCACCAACTCGGGGCCGGTGAGCGTCGCGACCGACCAGTCGAACGGCGACAGCCCGAGCTGTTCGGCGAGGACGCCCGTGAGCCCGGCCCGCACCACCGCCGGGTCGGGGTCGTAGGCGTACGCGCCGACCTCGGCCGGCGCGCCCGTCGGGGTCGGTTCGTCGGCCGCTGCGAGCGTGACGCCGGCAGGAAGCACGGTCGCCCGCCACGCCGCCGAGCGGAGCGGCCCGAACCACAGCACGCACTCCTTCATCTCGCCGCCGACCGAGATGAACTCGGCTTCCGCGCCGAGCGCCGCCACGTCGTCGCGGGCCACGCCGGGCGCGGCCTTCACGCCCAGGGGGAAGCCCGGCTCGAACCGCCCCCGCAGCGCCGACAGCGGCGGGGTGTAGTCGTCGGGGGCGAGGTGACGGCGGCCGTCGCTGCGGCGGTTCGGGTCGGCGAACGCGGCCCGCACGCCCGGCAGCGGCACGGTGAGCGCGTCGGCCTCGTGAACGGTGACCCGGTCCGCGACGCCGAGCGCCGCCGCATTCGCGGCCGCCATCGCAGCCCGCAGCGGGTCGAGTTCGACCGCGTGAACGGTCAGCCCCGCGGCCGCGAACGCGAGCGCGTCGCCGCCGATCCCGCAGCACAGGTCGGCGACCACCCCAAAGGACGCATAACGCGCCGCCCGGTACGTCGCGACCGCGTCGCCGGTCGCCTGTTCGAGCGCCTCGCGGGTGAAGTACATGCGGTCGGCGGCCGCGAACTTCGGCCGCGCCCGCAGGCGCAGCAGCACCGTGTCGAGGGCGGCCTTGGCGAGCGGGGGCGGAGAGTGCTTCCGCAGCTTCTCGAAGCACGCGAGGAACGCCGCCTCGGTCGGGCCGAGCGCGGCCGCGGCGAGCAGCACCCGCTGCCCGGCGGGCGTCAGCAGTTCTCGGAAGGTCGTCAGGTCCATGTCGGCCGGTCCCCGCTCTCGACGTTTTTCGCGCAGGTTGCTAGTTTAAGACTTTCCAGTACCGGCCACGCACAGGAGACGGATCATGGGCAACCCCGCGATGGTGAAGCGGAAGCACACGGAGAAGCGCCGGAAGCGGTACGAGCAGCGGCTCGGGCCGGGCGTGTACCTGCCGAAGGACGAGCGGCTCGCGTTCAACGCCGCCGCCGAGAAGGCGATCGCCGCCGCGACCGCCGAGAAGGTCAAGTACGACGCGGACAAGAAGGCCGCCAAGGCCAAGAAGAAGGCCGAGGCTCCGGCCCCCGCGGCTCCCGCCGCCGACGCCGCCAAGAAGTGAACACGACGCGCCCGCCCGTTGCGACGGGCGGGCGCGTCTTTTAAATCCAGTTCGGTTCCGCGTCGAGGTCCGCCGGCGCGAACTCCCCGCGGCTCCACTTCTCGACCGCCAGCGCCGCCATCGCCGCGTTGTCCGTGCAGAGCGACAGCGGCGGGATGAACAGTTCCGCGCCCTCCTTCGCGCACATCGCGGTCAGCGCCGCCCGCAGCGGCTTGTTGGCCGACACGCCCCCGCCGACCGCGAGCCGCTTCAGCCCGGTCTTGCGCAGCGCCTGCTTGCACTTGATCGTGAGCACGTCCACCGCCGCGGCCTGGAAGCTCGCCGCGAGGTTCGCGCGCTTCGGGCCGGGCTCGGGCGGCTTCGCCCTCGCGACGTCCTGCCCGTGGCAGGCGTACATCACCGCCGTCTTGAGCCCGCTGAAGCTGAACTCCAGGCGGCCGTCGTCGGCGAACGGCCGCGGCAGTGCGTACGCCTTCGGGTCGCCGGCGGCCGCCTCGCGCTCGACGGCCGGCCCGCCCGGGAACCCCAGCCCGAGGATCGCCGCGACCTTGTCGAACGCCTCGCCGGCCGCGTCGTCCCGCGTGCCGCCGAGCAGCGTCATCGCCAGCGGGCCGTCGCACTGGAACAGTGCGGTGTGCCCGCCGCTGACGACCAGCCCGACGCACGGGAAGATGTCGCGGCCCGCGGCGAGCCGGCAGGCGTAGATGTGGCTCTGGACGTGGTTCACAGCAATGAGTGGCACGCCGAGCCCGAGCGCGAGCACCTTCGCCGCGGAGACGCCGACGAGCAGCGCCCCGACGAGCCCCGGCGTGTTGTGGACCGCGACGCACCCGATGTCGGCGAGCGTGACGCCGGCCTTCGCGAGCGCCTCGTCGATCACCGGCAGCAGGTTCCGCAGGTGCGCCCGCGACGCGATCTCGGGGACGACGCCGCCGAACCGCGCGTGCAGGTCGGTCTGCGACGCGACGACGCTCGACCGCACGGCGAGCCCGTCGGTGAACACGGCCGCCGCCGTCTCGTCGCAGCTCGTCTCAAGGGCCAGGAAGTGTGTCATTAAAATCGAACGTCCTCGGGGAGACTCGGAAACCCACCCGGTGCGGGCATGTGCGCGGGGTGGTGGCCGAACCGGTTCAGCAGTGCCGAAATGCCAACTTGTGTGAGGTCAGGGGACGCACCCAGGAACAGCCAGCCTTCGCACAGGCCGCCGAGGTACGGCGACTCGGCCAGGGCGAGGGCACCCTTATCCGAGAGGATGTGCCCGGACAGATTAAGCCGCCGCAGGTTCACGAGGTGCGGAGATTTTGCGAGCGATTCTGCATCGTCGAGGGTCGTGTTTTGGATGAGCCAAAGCTCCCGGAGGTTTCGCATGTGCGGCGACTCCGCCACCGCCTTCGCGCCGCGTGCCGTAATGCGGAGGCGGATCAACCCTGCGAAGTTCGGAGAATTCGCGGTGGCCTCCAAACTCTCAACCACGAAATCGTTCACCGTGAAGTCTTCGAGTTTGGTCAGATACCTTGAGGTCGCGAGAGCCCGCGCCCCGTCCGGACCGCCACAATAGCCGAGGCTCAGCTCCCGCAACCCGGCGGCGTTGGGGGACTCGGCCAGTGCCCGCACGCCGGTGGTGCCGCCTATATTCCGATCGATGTGAAGTGCGCGCAAGTTCGAAAGGTGCGGAGACTTTGCCAGCGCTGTGTACCCCGCATCCGCGATGTGATTCTCGGAAAGTCGGAGTTCGGTCAACCCTGCGAGATGGGGGCACGCCGCGATAGCCGCCGCTCCATCGTTGGCGACCAGCTCTGTTGACAGATCAAGGTGCGTGAGGCGCGGGAAGTTCGGGAGGGCGAGAAGCTCTTGCGTGTTGGTGGCGGTGAAACTTCGCCCGTGAGCGATCTGCAAGCGGCGAAGGCGGCCGAACACCGGACTGCGGCCGAACGCCGTGAACTCGTTCCGGTCGGTCAGCGAGATGCCGAGCAGCGGAACGGTCGCGGCGATTCGGCCGCCCTTCTGCACGAAGTTCTTCGCGCTCGACACGCTGACGGAGTCCACGAACCCGCGTCGGAACTGCCCCCACGAGACGCCGGGTATCCGCGGCAGTTCCAGTCGCCAGTCGCCGAACTTGCTGCCCCACCTGCGGAGGATGTCGTGCGCCGCGGGGAGCCAGTCGGGGTGGTAGCGGGGGAGCGGGTCGAGCGCGATTTGTGCGCGAACGAACCCGGCCCGCGCGACGTCGTCCTCGCCGCCCTGTTCCTCGAGCCAGTCGGCGAACGCGAGCCGCGGCGTGTCCTCCTCGGGGTTGGCGCAGATCGCCGCGAGGAGTTGCTTGCGTTCGCTCACGACACCCGCCCCAACCGCATCGAGAACTTCCACCGCACGGGGCGCACGGTGGCCGGGTCGCCCCACGCCGCGGCCAGCTCCTCGGTGACCGCGGGCATCGGGCTGTGGCCGTACTTCTGCTCGTACTTCCGCACCGCCGACCAGGTGTTGATGTACCCGGTGAAGTGTGCGAGGTCCCACTGGGCCGTCATCTTGAAGTGCGGCCGCGGCAACTCGGGGAACGGGAACGGGAGGGTGCGGTAGCCCGCGTCGGCGTAGGCCCGCTCGGGCGGCCAGTACGGGCGGACGTACCGGGCCTGCACCTGCTCCATCACCGGGTCGATCTCGGGGTGGACCGTGTCGAGGTCGTAGGTCCACGCGGCGACCACGCACCCGGGCTTCGCCACCCGCCGCACCTCGGCGTAGAACCGGTCGAGGTCGAACCAGTGGACCGCCTGCGCGACGGTGACGAGATCGGTGCTCGCGTCGGGGAGCGGGCACTTCTCGGCCGGCGCGGCGGCGTACTCGACGTGCGGGTGCGGCTCGGCGTTGGCGAGCTGGCCGGCGCTGGCGTCGGTGGCGAACACCTTCGCGAAGTGCCCCGCAAGCGCGACCGCGGCCTGCCCGTTGCCGGTGCCGCAGTCCCACGCGAGGTCGCGGCCGGGTGCGGCTTCCGCGAGGAACGCGAAGAGCGCCGACGGGTACACCGGGCGGTACGCGCGGTAGTCGCCGGCGACGCCCGAGAAGTGGTCGTGGAAGGGGTCGCTCATTCGGTCGCCTCGGCGGGCGGGGTCAGGTACAGGTGGCACAGCCGCGGGTACCGCTTCCGCAGTTCGACCTCGTCCTCGAAGTCGAAGTCCGGCCCCTCGGGCGGGGGCGGCGGGGCGTCCTTCTCGACCTTGTCGAGCCGCTCGAAGAAGTCGCTCATGCCGGTCTTCGCCTCGTAGACCCGCAGCGCCGCGGCGTCGATGCCGAACCCGTCCACCGGGTCGCCGTCGAGGACGTCGGCGAGCGAGTCGGGGTTCCGCAGCGCCGCCTCGTAGGGGTGCCGGCCGCGGGCCACGAGCCACACGCGGAAGTCGCGGAACCCGTCGTCGGAGCACCCGCCGTTGATGACGTGCGCCGCGCCCCACAGCGCGATCGTGTTCGCCGACGCGACCGCCTCGTCGAACCGCGCCTGGAACTCGACGACCTCGAACCACTTGAGCTGCCCGAGCCGGTCCATGACCGCCTCGAAGTGCTCGATGGCGTCGGGCCGGTACGCGTCCTCGAGCACCTTCCAGAACGGCTTCCAGTCCATCGCACACCTCCCGGGGAGAGCGGTCACGGCGTCGGTGCGGTCGTCGGGAACAACTCGTCGAGCGGCAGCCGGAACCCGGGGATGATCGGGTCGCCGGTCAACGCGTCGGCGCGGGTGAGGACGCGGACCTGCATGGGCGAGTCGAAGACGAACACCTGCTCGACGTGCGAGTACACGTGCCACACCCGCTGCACGCCGGCCGCGAAGTACTCCGCGAGCTTATCGAGGACATCGAACGCTTTATCCGTTGGGCTGATGACCTCGACGGCTAACTCGGGCGCCACGGGCCACGCGTTGACCCGCGGAATCGGTCGCGCCTGCGGCCAACGTGTGAACGAGACAAACGCCGCGTCCGGCTTGCGATCGTTGGCGCTGCCCGGGAAACCGAACATGGTCTCGCCGACCCCCCAACCGAGGTTGTTGGTGCGGCAGTACGGCTCCAACCGGCCCACCAAGAGCGTGGCGATCAGGTTCTCGATCAACCCCATGCCCTTCTCCACCCGCACGCCATTGATGACCTCAAAGAGCCGCTCGCCGTGGTAGTCGTAAGGGTCGGGGTGCAACCGAACTGGGGTCGGCTGCGCCGGCGGCGGTGTTTGGGTGACCGATCGCGGCTCGGCAACGGTACTCACGGTGATTCCCTCCAAACTCCCGGTGCCTCCGAGTCAGTACCCCGCCTTTGCGACCTGCGGCGCGGCGACGCCGTTGGCGCTCGGCTCGGGCGGCCACTCCTTCCAGTTGTTCGCCTGCCGCCAGAACGACAGCGGGTTGTCGTACACCACCTTCTTGATCGCGGCCTCGCTGTGCCCGCGGCGCTTCATCTCCTGGATCAGTTCCGGCACCGCGAGCGGGTCCGACTTGCCCCAGTCGCCGGCCGAGTTCGCCATGATGCGGTCGGTGCCGACCATCTCGATGATGTCGCACGCCCGCGCCGGGGTGCACTTCGTGGTCGGGTACAGCGTCATCCCGCACCAGAACCCGTTGTCGAGCGCGAGCTTCACCGTGTGCTCTTCGACGTGGTCGATGCACACGCGGTGCGGGGTCACCCGGCGGTCGTTCTTGAGCATGTCCACGATCATCCGCGTCCCCTTGTACTTGTCTTCCAAGTGCGGGGTGTGGATGAGGACCAACTCGTTCGTCTTCGCGGCGAGGTCGAGGTGCTCCTGGAAGATGGTCGCCTCGTTGGCGGTGTTCTTGTTGAGCCCGATCTCGCCGATGCCGAGCACGTTCGGCTTCGAGAGGAACTCGGGGATCATGCCGATGACCTCGCGGGACAGCGAGACGTTCTCGGCCTCCTTGGCGTTGATGCACAGCCAGCAGTAGTGCCGGACGTGGAACTGGGCGGCCCGCTTGGGCTCGTGGTCGGTGAGCTGGCGGAAGTAGTCGTGGAACCCGTGGGCGGTGCCGCGGTCGAACCCGGCCCAGAACGCGGGCTCGCTGATCGCGGCGCACTGCGCGTAGGCCATCCGCTGGTAGTCGTCCGTGGTCCGCGAGATCATGTGGATGTGCGGGTCGATGTACTTCATTTTCGACACGTCTCCTTGTCAGTTCGCAACTTCTGGCACCCGAGGCGCGGCCCGTTGCACGACCACCGCGGTCACGGGAGGCGAACCTGCGTTCTGTTCACACTCGCTCAGGATACCATCACGCCACGCGGCGAGAAACCGTCCGGGACGGGCGTGTTCGAGATCGCCGCCCGCGGTCGCGGTGCGGGGGCCGGCCCGGTGCGCGCGTCGCGACTCCGGCCCCACACGGCCGAGGAGGGGCTCGCACGGCAGTCGCAGTGGAACGACACGAGCACGGCCCACGCCGGAACCCGTATTCTAGCCGCCGGTTCGTGGGCCAGAAAGAACGGGGGCATCGAGACCGACCCGTCCGCCCGGCGGGCCGGCCCCCTCCCGGGCCGGCACGGCGACCGTATCGTACCCGGAACCGACGCGACCGCGTCGGAACGGGGAGACCGCCATGGGAAAGATCCTGGTCCTGTACCACTCGGCCAGCGGGAACACGGCGAAGATGGCCGAACTCGTGGCCGAAGGGGCCGGGCTCGTCCCCAGCTCTGAGGTCCGCGTTCGCGAGGTCGCCGACGCGGCGCCAGACGACGTGTCGTGGTGCGACGGGCTGGCGGTCGGGAGCCCGACCAACATGGGCGTCCTGTCGTGGAAGATGAAGCGCTTCTGGGACGAAGCGATGTTCGACTCGTGGGGCAAGGTCGACGGCAAGGTGGCGTGCGCGTTCTCGTCGTCGGGCGGGTGGGGCGGCGGGGCCGAGATCGCGTGCCAGTCGCTCCAGATGGTCCTGATGAACTTCGGGTTCCTGGTGTTCGGCGTCACCGACTACGCGGGCAAGACGATGACCGCCCACTACGGGGCGGTGGCCGCACGCGAGCCCCGCGACGCCGACGTTCGGGACGCGTGCCGGCTGCTCGGCCGCCGGCTCGCCGAGTGGGTCGCCGTGGTCGCGGACGGCCGGAAGGACCAGCACCCGCTCGCCAAGCCCGAATCCCGCACGCTCCCGGGCTGAGCGCCCCGGGGGTCGCTCCGCGGCCGGACGGGGTCACTTCTTCGGTTCGAGCGCGGCGGTGAAGAACTTCACGACGGGCGCGACGTCCTTGAGCCCGTGCGGGTGGTGGTCCTGGCCGGGCTTCACGACCCGCTCGACCGGCCCGCCGAGGGCCTTGTACCGGTCGTACACCAGCTCCGAGTTCTCGGCGTGCGGCACGACCGTGTCCCTGTCCCCGTACACGAGCAGCAGCGGGACCTTGGCCTTCGCGAGCGGGGCCAGGTTGTCCACCGGGTTGAGCTTGTACGCGACCGCCTCGGCGTCGCTCTTGAAGTCGTGGGCCGCGAGCAGCTTCTTCCACTCGCCCTCGCTGCCCTTGCCGGTGCCGAGCTTCTTCGGCTGCCCGCCGGGCCAGCTCTTGAAGTCGCACACCGCGTTGTCCAGGTACACCGCCAGCGTCCGGTCCGGGTGCGCCGCCGCCCAGTTCATGCAGTACAGCCCGCCGCGGGACAGCCCGATCAGCCCCGGCTTCGGGTGCATCCCGTACTCCTTGACCATTTCGGCGTGGAACCCCTCCCAGTGCTTCACGGCTTTCGGCGAGCCGAACAGGTCCGGCACCTTCAGGTACGCCAGGTGCCAGCCGGCCTTCACGAGCGCGACGTCGCAGTCCGCGAACGCGCCGAAGAACTCGCCCCGCCACGCCCACGGCCGGCCCGGCAGCGGCGCGTCCGGGACGACGACCGTGGCGTCGAGGCCGCCGACCCTGAAGTCGTGGCGGGCGAACCCCTGCCACTTCGTCGGTTGGCCGGGGAACGGCTTCGGGTCGGCCGCGGGCGCGACGGCCGGGAGCGCGAGGGCCACGACCGCGGCGGTGAGGAGGCTGTACGGGTGCATGGGGGGCCCGGTGCGGGGTGCGGGGGGAGCGGATAGTCTACGCCGGTCGGCCCGCGGTGCCGCACGGGCCGGCCCGGCCCGCGTAAAATGACGGTACCCGCCGCCCCACCGGAAAGGCACCACCGTGACACCGACCCGCACCGATGCCGACACGCCCCGCACGTCCGCCTCCGGACACGACCTCACCCCGCTGACGGGCGACGCACGGGAGCGGCTCGCGGCGGCGCTGACCCCCGAGGAGCGGCGCGTGCTGCTCCACCAGGGGACCGAGCGGCCGTTCTGCGGCGGGCTGCTCGCCGACAAGGGCCCCGGCGCGTACCACTGCCGGCTCTGCGGCCTGCCGCTGTTCCGGGCGGCCGCGAAGTTCGAGTCCGGGACCGGGTGGCCGAGTTTCTACCAGCCGTTCGACCCGGAGCACGTCGCCGTCCACCGGGACGCGAGCCACGGCATGGTTCGCGACGAGGTCGTCTGCGGGCGGTGCGGCGGCCACCTGGGGCACGTGTTCGAGGACGGCCCGCGGCCGACCGGCCTGCGGTACTGCATGAACTCCGCCTCCCTGAAGTTCGTTGCCGAGGGTGACGCACGCGGCCAGGGTTGAGCCCGTCGCCGGGACGAGCCGCTCTGACCCACGAGATTCGGCACCATGCGCTGTTGAAGTCCTCCCGGGACACGCAGGAAGTGGCTGGCGGGCCGCCACGGAGGGCGGCCCCTACCAGACAGTTTGCCTTTGGTTTGTAGGGGCCGCCCTCCGTGGCGGCCCGCGTGAGGCGAACGATTCAACAGAGTCGAAGATGGGAGCGATTCCACCCGGACGGATGAAATGGGGCTG
>NZ_JBHYGG010000047.1:0-19602 GCF_051859125.1 Gemmata sp. | reverse complement strand
GCCGAGCGAGGGGCCCCGCTGCCCCTCGCTCGGCGCTCGGGCTCGGACCGGTACGCACCAGCCGGATTCGGTGTCAGCCGTAGAACGCGGCGGCTGCGAAGCTCACGCTCTCCTTGCCCTGCGGGTGAACGAACTGCTGGTAGTGCAGCACCTTCCCGGTCCGCGGCTTCGTCAACTCAAGTGTCAGCCACGTCGGCGTCAAACCGCAGATGCGCCGCTTGTCTTGCTCGGCCGCGACCTCGTTGAAGAACGCGCTCGCGCTCGCCGATTCGAGCGCCTTCAGGATCGCGGCGTCCCTCTCGCGGCTCTCGACGAGCCACGGGCCTTCGGCCTTTCGCTTGTCGCCGAACTTCGGCCCGATGTGCGCGAGGTCGCCGCTGATGAGGTAGCACACCGGCTCACTGCACGCGGCCTCGGCGGCCCGCAGCGCCGCGACCATTCGCGACAGGTCGCCGCCGGTCGCCGGGTCGGACTTCTTGCGGACGTGGTCGCCGAGCGAGCCGGTGAGGAGCGGGACGATCTTGAACGGCCGGCGGCCCGCGAGCAGGAACTGGAGCAGCACCGCTTCGAGTTCGATCGAGTGCTCGGGGACGTGCGCGAACGGGTCGTCGAACAGTCCCCCGCCGTAGTGGTCCACGATGCGGGTGACGTAGTCCTGGTCGGTCTCGACCACCCCGAGCGGCGTGGCGAAGTTCTGGCGGGTGAGCGTGAACCGGTGCCCCGAGTAGTGCGACGTGGCGACGATCACGAACACCCGCGCGTCGGTGTGGCGGATCAGCTCGGCGAAGGCGTGGCCGTAGGTGACGTTGCCGCGGCCGTAGTCCATGTGCGGCGCGAGCACTGCCCGCAATTTGTCGCGCTTACCTTTCGAGCCGCCGGGTTGACCCCGGCGGTCTTCGGGCATCCCCGCCCCGCCGGGTGCGGTGAACAGCTCGGTGAGCTGCGCCCGCAGCGGTGCCGGGTCGGCGTCCATGTCGAAGCACACGGGCGTGCGGACCGGTCCCTCGAAGCGCGCCCGGAGCTTCGGCGAGTCGAGCAGCGAGGCGTCGTCGAGCGCCGCGACGAGCCCCGCGACTGCTTCGACGCTCACCTCCGCGTTGGCGAACTGCGCGTTCAGCGCCGCGACGATCTCGGGCACGGTGGCGTCGCCGTCGAACCGCTGGGCGATCGCGGCGGCGAGCGGCGACAGCACGACCGGCCGGCCGACCCGCAGCGGGTCGTAGATGACGAAGTTCCCGTCGTCGTGCGGCTCGGCCCCGAGGTTGTCGCGGAGCCTGGGGCGGTCGTCGGTTGGCATGTGCGGGACCCGAGCGGCAGAGGGGGGCACCACCCGATTGTAATTCGCCGTCAGCGGGGGGAGAAGTGTGTGGCCTCGGGAGTTGGGACGGTTCGCTTGAGAGTCTGGGCTTGAAGGCGAGCGGGGGACGTCAGTCCCCCGGTAGGACCGCAATTGGTAGGACACCGGGGGACTGACGTCCCCCGCTCGCCAAAATCTCTACCGGGACGCACCCGCGAAACTCGGCTGGTACTTCTTGCCGGGATTGCCTATGACCCCGGGTCTGAGGGCGCGCCCAGTCCCCCGGGCGCAGTCGTCGGACATCGAGGAGAAGGCATGCGACACCTCCGGTTCCCGGTCGCGGCGGCGGTCCTCATCGCCGTCAGTACCCACGCCACCGCACAGCCCGCCGTGCCGTTCGCCGACGCGGGCGTTCACGCCGTGCAGTTCATCGACGCGAGCGAGGGGTGGGCCGTCGGCGACGACGGCGTCGTGTGGCACTCCATCGACGGCGGCAAGGCCTGGGAGCGCCAGAAGACCGGCACCCGGGCGAGCCTCCGCGGCGTCCACTTCCTCACCCCGTACACCGGGTGGGCCGTCGGCCGCGTCGAGTCGCCGTGCGGGGCCGGGTCGGTCGGCGTCATGCTCCGCACCACCGACGGCGGCATCTCGTGGGAGGAGGTCGGCATGAACGTGCTGCCCGGCCTCAACGCGGTGCGGTTCTTCGACGAGAAGAACGGGTTCCTGTGCGGCGACGGCAGCGACGCGTTCCCGAGCGGCATGTTCACCACCGCCGACGCCGGGAAGACGTGGCGGCCGGTCACCGGCGCGAAGCTCCCGTCGTGCCGCGGGGTCGATTTCTTCCCCGGCGTGCGGACGGGCGTCGTCGCGGGGGCGTGGAGCCACGTCGGGGTGGTCAACGCGGAGGGGACGTACCGCGAGGCGGAACTCGACCCGCTCGCCGGGCGGTCGCTGCATGCGGTCGCCATCTCGGGGTCGGCCGGGCTCACCGGCGCGACGGCCTACGCGGCCGGCGACGGCGGGGCCGTGCTCTCCAGCACCGACGGCGGGAAGACGTGGGGCTTCGTGAACCTCGGCCTGCCCCCCGCGGCGCTCGCGGCGTGCGACTTCCGGGCGGTCGCGTGCTTCGGCCCGCACGTCTGGGTCGCCGGCAAGCCGGGCGGGTTCGTGCTGCACAGCGGCGACGCCGGGAAGACGTGGGAGGTGCAGAAGACCGAGGTGAAGGTGCCGATCAACGGCGTGTACTTCCTCACCGACAAGGTCGGCTGGATGACCGGCGACCTCGGGTGCATCTTCGGCACCACCGACGGCGGCAAGACGTGGGCGACGCAGCGGGCCGGCGGCCAGCGGGCCGCGGTGCTGTGCCTCACCGCCTCGCACCGGGCCGTGCCGCTCGACGTGGTCTCGACGCTCGGCCTCGGCGAGGGCTACTTCTGCGCGGCCGTCGGCATGATGTGTGCCGACAGCGCGACCGCCGACCCGAAGCGCGCCGGCGACGCGGCCCGGTTGCGCAGTGCGATGCGGCTCGCGGGCGGCGCGGCCGGCGACGTGAACTGGGCGTTCCCCGTCGCGGCGCACGCCGCCGGGCTCCCGCCCCGCGAACTCATGGCGACCTGGGACCGGCGGCACGGCGGGAGGGCGGCCGAGCAACTGCTGCGGCAGACCGTGTGCGCGATCCGCATGTGGCAGCCGGAAGTGATCCTCGCGGACATGGTCGATGTCGACGGACCGGCCGCCGACGCGCTCGCGCTGCACACCGCCAAGGAGGCGTTCGCCAAGGCCGCGGACCCGGAGGCGTTCCCCGAGCAGATCACCACGCTCGGCCTGAAGCCGTGGGCCGCGAAGAAGCTGTACGCCCTGGCGCACCCGGCCAAGAAGCAGCAGGTGCTGCTCGACCAGTCGATCTACTCCGCGGCGCTGGCCGACTCGCCGAAGGACTACGCCGAGCCGGCTATTCGTATTCTGGCCGACGACGCAGCGAGCAGCGACCGCCGGTGCTTCGCGCTGGTCGCGCACCGGCTCGAAGGGGCCGACACGCACGCCGCGCTGATGCAGGGCGTGACGCTCGCGTGGGGCGGCGCGGCCCGCCGGCCCGAAACCGAGGTGCGCCTGGACCCGGTCGGCATGGAAGAGAAAAAGAAGGCGTCGCAGTCGCGGCGGCGGCTCGAGGCGCTCGCCACGGTGAGTGACCCGGAGTTCGCCGGGGCCGACAAGGTCATGGGGCTGCTCGGCGTCGAGCTGAAGAAGATGCCCGACGACACGGCCGCCCGCACCGCGTTCGCGGTCGGAACGCGGTTCGCCCGCGAGGGCAAGTGGGCCGAGGCCCGCGAGGTGTACGGGCTGCTCGCCACGCAGTACCCCGGGCACCCGCTCGCCATCGAGGGGTACCGCTGGCTCGTCCGCTACCACGCCAGCACCGAGGCCCGCCGCCGCACCGAGATCCAGCAGAAGCTGCTCGTCAAGAACGTGTCGTTCGAGGCGCTCCCGGGGGCCGGTAACAAGGTGACGCCGGCCGGCGGGTCGAACGCCGCCGCGCCAGTGGTGCAGGAGGACGTGTACCGGGTGTACAGCCCCGAGGCGGTCCTGAAGTGGCACCAGTCGTGCCTCGACCTGGAGCCCAAGCTCCTCGCGCTCGGGCCGGTGTACTCGCGCGACCCGGCGTCGTGGCTGTGCTTCCTCGCCGCCCGCCGGCAGGTCGGCCGCCACGCCGACGCGGTGACGTTCGTCCGCGACTACTTCAAGAACACCCCCGGGGCCGCCACCTCGCAGCCCGGCACCGACCCGTGGCGCGACTGCCTCGCCGCCGAGCTGTGGATGACGGACCGCAGCCTCATCGGCGTGCCGCCCAAGCACCTCGGCACCTGCCGCAACACCGAGACGCGGCCGCTGCTCGACGGCCGGGCCGACGACGCCTGTTGGCAGGACTCGAAGGCCCTCGCTCTCGCGCCGGTCGCCACCGACGACGAACGGGCCGACGAGAAGAAGGCGTTCGCGAAGGACTTCAAGACCGAGGCCCGGTTCGCCTACGACGAGAACTTCCTGTACGTCACCGTGTCGTGCCAGCACCCCGCCGGGATGAAGGTACCACCCGTCGAGAAGCGGACCCGCGACGCCGACATGACCGGCCGCGACCGCGTGGACGTGATGCTCGACCTCGACCGCGACTACCAGACGTACTACCGGTTCCAGGTCGACCACCGCGGGTGCCTGGCCGAGGACTGCTGGGGCGACCGGACGTGGAACCCGAAGTACTTCGCGGCGTTCCACTCGACCGACACGGGCTGGACCGCGGAACTCGCGATCCCGCTCACCGAACTGGCCGGCGAGAAGCCGTCGCACGGGAAGATGTGGGCCGCGAACGTCACGCGGGTGGTGCCGGGCAAGGGGGTGCAGACCTGGAACGGCCCGGCCGCCGACGCCCCGCGGCCCGAGGGCATGGGCCTGCTCGAGTTCCGCGCCGACCGGAAGTGAGACCTGGCGGGCGGGGCGGGGCTCGCGCTACCGCTCCGCCGCCCCTCACACCAACTGCTTGACCAGTACGGCCGACTTGCGGCCGCTCAGCTCGTACTTCTCGCGGCGGCCCGGGGGCAACTGGTCCGGCGTGCCGGCCGCGAACCCGCGGTGGACGAAGTACGGCACGGCCTGGGTCGAGAGGCAGAACAGCGTCGCCAGCCCCTTCGACCGGGCCAGGGTCTCGGCGTACCGGATCAGCTTCCCGCCGATCCCCTGGTTCTCGTACCGGTCGTCGACGAACAGGCTCGCCAGCTCGCCCATGTTCTGCTCGGGGTACACGTGCAGCGCCGCGCAGGCGACCGGGTTGCGGTCCACCTCGAACACGAAGTAGTCGCCGATCACCCGCTCCAGGTCCACCCGCTTCCGCTTCACCAGTTCGTCGTTCTCGACGCCCTGCTGGATGAGCCCGAACACGGCCCGCACGTCCTTCTTCTGCGCCTGGCGGATCGACTGGTACTCGTTGGCGTAGACCAGGGTGCCGATGCCCTCGTTCGAGAACACCTCGCCGAGCAGCCCCTCCTGCTCGCGGCCGTCGATGATGTGGACCCGCTCGACCCCCTCCTTGCACGCCCGGACGGCGTGGGCGAGTTTCGTGCCGCTCTCGCGGGCCAGGTCGCCCTTGTGCCGCTTCAGGAACGCCTCGGCCTCCTGCACGGTCATCTGCCGCACGACCCCGCCCGGCCCGGGGACGCCGCCCTCGGTGTTCAGGTACACGAGCTTGACCGCCCGCAGCGCCTTCGCGACCTCGACCGCGACCGCGTCGGAGTTCAGCCGGAACGAGTTGCCGGTGCCGTTGATGCCCACGGGCGGGATCACGGGGACGATGTCGTGCTCGAGGAGCGTGCCGAGCAGGCCCACGTCCACCCGCTCGACCTTGCCGGTGAACAGGTGGTCGACGCCGCCGAGGATGCCGGCCGGGTGCGCGACGAGCGCGTTGGGGCACGCGCCCCGGAGGTCGTTGGCCGAGAGCCCCTCGAGGATCTCGTGGGTGACCCGGTTGGCGGCGCTGATCGCCACCTGGAGCGTGTCCTTGTCCGTGATCCCGGTGCCGTCGAGGTCCGACGGGACGAGCCCGATGAGTTCGGCGGCCCTGCGGACCTGGTGCGCCGCCCCGTGGACCAGCACGACCCGGATGCTCAGGCTCCGCAGCAGCGCGATGTCGAGCAGCAGGTTCGGGAAGTTGTCGTCCTCGACGACCGCCCCGTCGACGGCGATGACGAACACCCGGTCGCGGAACCGGGGGACGTACCGCAGGATCTCGCGGAAGTGGGTGAGGCGCTCGTTCATCGGCCTGCGTGTTGGGAGTGTTGTGAGGGTCGGCCGGGTCGCGCCGCGGCCGACTTCGGCACCCGGCCCGGCCGGCGGCCGATTGCTTACCATTGAAGCACCGATCCGCGCACCGCCGACTGTGTAGCTAGAATATGGGCAACGCGGAGCGGGGCGACGCCACGGCGGGTGCGGCCACGCCGGACCCCATACAACACCAAACGCTCCCAACACTCAACACTCCCGACAGAACCATGCCCGAAAACGTCATCATCATCGGCTCCGGCCCCGCCGCGTGGACGGCCGCGATCTACGCCGGCCGCGCCAACCTGAACCCGCTCGTGTTCCAGGGGAACCCGAACGACCGGAAGAACCAGGAGAACGGGACGCTCCCGCTGGGGCAACTCGCCCTCACCACCGAGGTCGAGAACTTCCCGTCGTGGCCCAGCGGCGACACCCGGCAGTACCTCAAAACGGCCCTGAAGGAAGAGGACCAGCCGTACTGGGTGCAGGACGACAGCCGGCCGCAGCCGACGCACGGCATCAACGGCCCGGAACTGATGGCGCTGATGCGGCAGCAGGCGGTGCAGTCGGGCACGCGGATCGAGTCGAAGGACGTGGTGAAGCTGGACCTGTTGAAGCGGCCGTTCGCGCTGACCACGCACGACGGCCAGACGACCGAGGCGCACTCGCTCGTCATCGCGACCGGCGCGCGGGCGAACTACCTCGGGCTCCCGAGCGAGGACGCCTACAAGAACCGGGGCGTGTCGGCGTGCGCCGTGTGCGACGGCGCGCTGCCGCGGTTCCGCAACAAGTCGATCGTGGTCGTCGGCGGCGGCGACTCGGCCGTCGAGGAGGCGTCGTACCTGACGAAGTTCGCCACCGACGTGCAACTGCTCGTGCGCCGCGACGCGCTGCGGGCCAGCAAGGTGATGCAGGACCGGGCGAAGTCGAACCCGAAGATCAACATCCGGTGGCACACCGAGGTGGACGAGGTGCTCGGCGAGGACAAGAAGGGCGTGACCGCGGTGCGGATCAAGAGCAACAAGACCGGCGAGAAGGTCGAGGTGCCGGCCGCGGGGCTCTTCCTGGCGATCGGGCACACGCCGAACACGTCGTTCCTGGGCGGGCAGGTGGAGCTGCACCCGACCGGGTACATCAAGTGGACGACGCTGGGGCGGACGTACACCAGCGTCGAGGGCGTGTTCGCGGCCGGCGACGTGGCCGACGACTACTACAAGCAGGCGATCTCGGCCGCCGGCACCGGGTGCATGGCCGCGCTGGACGCCGAGCGGTTCCTGGGCCATCATGGGCTGGTGTGACCCGAACCGAGGCTCCCCATGCCGTACACCGACTTCGACCTCGCGCTCGCCGAGTCCCGGCTGGGGGTGATGGTCCGCCCGATCGAATTGTTCCCCGACCTCGCGCCGGTCCAGGTTCCGGCGTGGCTCCCGGACCACCTGGCCCGCGGGCGCGAGCTGGCGCTCCTCACGGAGAAGGCCCGGTCCGAGTTGCTGATCGCCCCGATCCTCCTCGCCGCACGCGAGGCCGCGGGCCGGTCGTTCGCGATCTTCTCGGGGCAGCGAATGGACGTGGACCCCGCCCGGGGCCTGACCGGCGAGTGCGACTTCGTCCTGAGCCGGCAGGACGCGGTGCCGGTCGTTCGCGCCCCCGTGATGATCGTGCTCGAGGCGAAGCGCGGGGACATCGAGGGCGGAGTCGGTCAGTGCCTGGCCCAGATGGTCGGGGCGCAGACGTTTAACGAACGGGCCGGCCAGCACGCCCGCGTGTTCGGGTGCGTGACGACTGGTGAGGACTGGCAGTTCTTGCGGCTCGATGGTTCGGTCGCCGGGTACGATACGGTCCGGCGGTACGTCAACGACTTGAGCGGCCTGCTCGCCGTGTTCTGCGCCATCGCGGCCACGGGGCGACCGGCCGCGGCCGCGTGACCCGTCAGAACGGCGGCTCCTTGGAGTTTCGGCACCACGCTCACCCGCCGGCCGCCTGGTGCTCCTTGAGGACGCGGGCCAGGTACTGGCCGTACTCGGTCTTCGCGCACCCGCCCGCGAGTGCGGCGAACTGGTCCAGGTTGATGAACCGCTTCAGCAGCGCGATCTCCTCGATGCACGCGATCTTCAGCCCCTGCCGCTCCTCCAGTGTCCGCACGAACTGGGACGACGACAGCAGCGAGTCAAACGTGCCGGCGTCGAGCCACGCCACCCCCCGGCCGAGCGGGCTGACGGTGAGGGTCCCTTCCCGCAGGTAGTGCAGGTTGACGTCCGTGATCTCCAGCTCGCCCCGGGCCGACGGCTTCAGCCCCTTCGCGATCTCGACCACCCGGCCGTCGTAGAAGTACAGCCCGGTGACGGCCCAGTTCGACCGCGGCTTGGCCGGCTTCTCCTCCAAACTGAGCGCCCGGAACTGGCGGTCGAACTCCACCACCCCGAACCGCTCCGGGTCGTTGACGTGGTAGGCGAACACCCGGGCCCCGCGCGTCAGCCCGGCCGAGTCCACCAGAAGCGGCATCAGGTCGTGGCCGAAGAAAATGTTGTCGCCGAGCACCAGGCAGACCGGTTCGGTGCCGACGAACTCGGCGCCGAGGACGAACGCCTGGGCGATCCCCCCCGGCTCCGGCTGCACCTTGTACTGGAGCCGCATCCCGAGCCGGGCCCCGTCGCCGAGCAGCTCCTCGATGCGGGGGGTGTCGCGGGGGGTGCTGATCACAAGCACGTCCCGGATGCCGGCCAGCATGAGCACGGACAGCGGGTAGTAGATGACCGGCTTGTCGTACACCGGCAGGAGCTGCTTGCTCACCGACCGGGTGAGCGGGTACAGCCGGCTGCCGCTGCCGCCGGCCAGGAGGATCGCCTTCATCGGTCGGCTCCGTGTGGGTCGTGTCGGCCGTCCGACGGGGCGGCCGCCGCGGCCAGAGATCTCGTGACTACGCCAGCTTGCCGTACTGCTTCTCGTAGTACTCGCGGTACGCGCCGCTCTTGATCTCGGCGACCCACGCGGCGTTCGCCCGGTACCAGTCGATCGTCTCGGCGAGCCCGCGGTCGAACGGCACCCGCGGGGTCCAGCCGAGGTCGCGCTCGGCCTTGGAGCAGTCGATCGCGTACCGGCGGTCGTGACCCGGGCGGTCCTTGACGTAGCGGATCAGCGAGTCGGGCTTGCCGAGCAGCTTGAGCAGGAGCTTCGTCAGCTCGATGTTCGGCATCTCGCACCGGCCGCCGAAGTTGTACACCTCGCCGGGCATGCCCTCGCGCCACGCGGCCTCGACGCCGCGGCAGTGGTCGAGGACGTGGATCCAGTCGCGGATCTGCATCCCGTCGCCGTAGACGGGCACCGACTCGTCCGCGAGCAGGTTCGACACGAACAGCGGGATCAGCTTCTCGGGGAACTGGTACGGGCCGTAGTTGTTCGAGCACCGGGTGGTGACGGCCGGGAGCCCGAACGTGTGGTGGTACGCCCGCACGAGCAGGTCGGCCCCGGCCTTGCTCGCCGAGTACGGGCTGTTCGGCTGGAGCGGGGTCTCCTCGGTGAACAGGCCGGTCGCCCCGAGGCTGCCGTACACCTCGTCGGTGCTGACCTGCACGTACTTCGACACCTTCGCCTCGCGGGCCGCGTCGAGCAGGATCTGCGTGCCGGTCACGTTGGTGCGGACGAACGGGCCGCTGTCCTGGATGCTGCGGTCGACGTGGCTCTCGGCGGCGAAGTGGATGACGTCGGTGACGCCCCGCATCGCGGCCCGGACCTGCTCGCGGTCGGTGATGTCGCCGCGCACGAACGCGTGCCGGGGGTTGTCGGCGACGTCGGCGAGGTTCGCGAGGTTCCCGGCGTAGGTGAGGCAGTCGAAGTTCACCACCTCGACGGCCGGGTCGGTCGTTAGCAGGAGCCGGACGAAGTTCGACCCGATGAACCCGGCCCCGCCGGTGACCAGAACACGCGCCATGCGACCCCCTGCTTCCGTAACGCGGCCAGTGTACCGAAACCACACGCTGTTGCAAACGCCCCGATCCCGCCCGGTCAGGGGCGTCCGGCTCCCGGCGGACCGCCGCCTACTTCTCGAAGTGCGCCCGCCCCTCGTCCGAACTCAGCATGAGCAGCGCCCACAACCCGACGACCGCCCCGGGCACGCAGCACAGGTGCGGGACGTTCAGAGAGGCCGCCAGGCACCCGAGTTGCGCCACCCGGTGGTTCCACCGCGTCGCGATAGAGAGCCCGCCCAGGAACGCGACCCCGCTCACGACCGCGAACACCGGGAGCCCCCACAGCAAACCCCGGACCAATTTCGCGGCGCGCTCGGCGTCGAGCCGGTCGCGGTCGGCCTCGGGGTCGTCCTGCCCGACGCCGAACTTCCGCATCTCGCTCAGTTGGTTCTGGAGAGCTTTTGCCACCGCCGGCGGGTCCGCGAACAACTGGTACGCGGTGCCCGCGTTGACGATCACGCCCGCGGTGCCCAGGAGCATGAGCCCGAACGCCGGGAGCAGGAGCATCGCGTCGAGGGGCTTGCGAGCGGCGGGCCGGTGCGCGTTCGGTCGGGAGAGGAGCACGGCGTCGGTGAGGCCGCCCGAGCCGTCGCGGGCCGGGGCGCGGAACGTGGCCTTGCACTCGGGGCACTGGACCGACGTGCCGAGCCAGTCGAGCGGCACCCGCAGCGCGTGCTTGCACGCCGGGCACAGGACCACTTCGGTTTCGGGTTCGGGCATTCGGTGCGCTCCGGTGGGTCGCGAACGGGGATAGAATACGCCCGGACCGCGCCGCGGGAGTTGCCCCCGCGGCGCGGAGGAGGTGGAGCAATGCCCGAGTGGCTTCAGAATCTGTTGCCCGCGGGGTGGACCGGGTGGCACGTCGCGGCGGCGACGGTGGCGCTCGCGATGGCCTCGGCCGCGGTGAGCGTGGTGGTGATCGGGTACGCGCTGTCGCGGCTGCCGGCCGACTACTTCGTCAACCCGGCGGCCCGCGGGCCGATCGCACGGCACCCGGCGGCGCGGGTGCTGCTGGCGGTCGTCCGGAACGTGTGCGGTTGGGCGCTGATCGCTCTGGGAATCGTGCTGTCGCTGCCGGGCGTACCGGGGCAGGGCGTGCTGACGATCCTGATGGGCGTGATGCTGGTGGACTTGCCGGGCAAGCACCGTGCGGAGATGTGGCTGTTGCAGCGCCGCGGGGTGCTCGGCGGGGTGAACCGGCTGCGGGCGCGGATGGGCAAGCCGCCGCTCCTGACGCGCGCCGCGCCGGTTGGGTGAGCCGCCCGACCGCCTTTGCGGCGGCACCCGTTGACGCCCCCGCCGGAGGCCCCTATAAAATCTGAGGTCAGGGCAGTTAGCTCAGTTGGTAGAGCGAGCGACTGAAAATCGCTAGGTCCCCGGTTCAACCCCGGGACTGCCCACTCTGGAAAACAAGGGGTTTCGCGAGAGGCCCCGATTGCTACAGGACTGCTTGATACGGAATCGTGATACGGAATGGTAAACCCCCGCCCCGCAGCAACGGGACGGGGGCCAGCCACCCCGGAGGGAAGCCGTGCTTCCAACCCTCTGGGAGTCCAACCGTGGCACGTTCAGCATCCCCCTGGTATTGGGAACGCCGCCGCTGCTGGGCCGTCGTTATTGACGGCCAGCGTCACGTCCTCGGCGAACACCCCGACGACACGCCCCCGAAGAAGCGCAAGGGTAAGTGGGTCGTCCCGGCGTCCATCCAGGACGCCTTCTACAAGCTCATGGCGGCACCCGCCGCCCCACCCCCGAAACCGAGTATCCTGACCGTCGGCTCCGTCCTCGAGCGGTTCCTGGCCTGGTGCCAGCTCAACCGCACGGAACGGACGTACGAGTGGTCCCGCAACCACATCCAGCACTTCTGCGATCACCTGAAGTCGCAGGCGCTCTCGCCGAAGACGATGCCCGCTTCGGACCTCGCCCCGATCCACGTCACCGAGTGGGTGGACGCGAACCGTCGGAAGCGGCCGGGCAAGCGGCTGTGGGGACCGAACCACTGCCGCGGGGCAATTATCGCCGTCCAGCGGGCGTTTCGGTGGGCCGAGCAACAGGGGCTGCTCGACCGCTCCCCCATCCGCCACGTCGAGAAGCCCGCAGCAAAGCGGCGGGAGCAGGTGCTCAACCGGGCGGAGTTCGATACGCTCCTCGGCCACGTGAAGGACGCCGCCTTCCGCGAGGTCCTGGAGTTCTCCTGGGAGACCGGCTGCCGCGTGCAGGAGCTGCGGCTGCTCGACGCCTCCCACTACAAGCCCGACCGCGGCCGCTTCGAACTGCCCCCTCGGCAGGCCAAGGGGAAGAAGCGGTGGCGGCTCATCTATCTCACCGCCCGGGCCGAGGAGATCGTGAAGCCGCTCGTCGAACGGGTGCCCGACGGGCCGATTTTCCGCAACGCGGACGGAAACCCATGGGACGCCCAGAACTTCAACTGCCGGTTCTTCCGGCTGGAAAAGAAGCTCGGCGTGAAGTACGCCCTCACGTCGATTCGCCATAGCTACGCAACGCGGCTTCTTGAGGCCGGGTGCGATCACGTCACGGTGTCCGCGCTTCTCGGGCACGTCGATGCCGTTATGCTGTCCCGCGTCTACTCACACGTCGGCGACCGGGCCGACTTCCTCCGCGAGGAACTTCTCAGAGCTTCAGGTGATCGAAAGCCTGCGGCTTGACCTTCGGGGCCTGGGGAACGGACTCCCCCGCCTCGTGCCGATAGCTCTCCAGCCACGTTATAAAATCACTGAGCTTGATGAGGTACTTCCCTCGCTTCCCCTTCTTCGCGGGAATGCGGTAGTGGGCGAGGAGACCGTCCTGACAGGCGCTGTACAGCGTGCTCAGGCTCACGGGGTAGTGCTCCGCGTACCACGCCGGTGGCTGGAGCGGATCGCTCGGGTTCACGACATCACCTCGAATGAAATGGCCCTCCGTGGCTGGCACAGCCAGAGGTAAATGCACAGGCCCAGGACCGTAGCGAGCAGGGTGTTCGGAGCCTCACTCGGTTCTGCGTCGGGTAGGTGCATCGGTGTGAATCCGTTGCGAGGAATGGTCCGGCGGTCGATCGGGATGGAGCGCAGGGGCACCCGTCGCCCGAAGCCGCCGGTGCGCGGGCGAACCTTCGTGTCATCGGGCACCCTAGTTCCCTCAAGTCCGAAATGGAATAGAAGTTTTTTATATTTCGGAACAAGTGCGATGTGCTGGAGTTGTGAGGTCGTGCGTCCCGGATGTTGCTGCTGCGATCGCGGAGTGCACCGAGAAGGGGGTGCGGTACGTCGTCATGTGCCTGAACAGCTTCACGAACCAGCCGTACTGCGACCTGCCCGAGTGCTTCGCCGGCTAGATGGCGCGCTCGCAGCCGGCGTCCGGCGAGGTGTTCGAGCCGAAGACCGTGATCGACAAGGTGGACGTGGCGTCGGACACCCGGCTCTGCCTGCCGGCCGTCTTCGACCTGGCCGGCCGCGAGGTCGTCTGGGCCGACATCGCGCTCGAAGCCCACCCGCGGTTCCCCAACAACGTCCACAACAACATCGGCGGTGTGTCGCTGATGCTGCGGGCGATGACTGGGCTGCGGAAGACCGACCTCGGTACCCTGGTCGACTTGCACGTCCGCGCCCGCGGGCACGCGGTGTCGAACGTCGGGTCGGCCGAAACGGTGTTCGCGGTCGATCAGGGGGATCACGCCGTTCGACCTGGATCGCATTACCGCCGACTTCCTGTGAGCGTGCGGTTCAGGCGTGGTTGCGGTCGGAACCGGCCGAGCAACGAGTCGAACAAGTCGCGTGAGCGGCCCCGGCTCGACTTGCACCGCTTGTGAGACTGACGTGGAGCGACGACCAATCAGATCACCCACGGTTGATGACCTGATTCGCACGCCGGTCTGTGTTCGGCATCGTGGGTTGCGCTCACTTTGAAAAGCCGCCGGCTCCAACTCTGAGAAGAGGCTTTATCAGGGTAATCCAAGCGTCGAACGCCGCCCGGGGAACTCGCTCGGGCATGCGCCAAGATGCCGACGGCAAATTAGCCTTGTACTGGAAATGCAAGGCGAAAAGGCTAATTTGAAGGCCATCCTTCTGTACGCCTGTGCCCTGTGACACAAGCACCCATGGGAACTCCCCGAATCACACGCTGCAAGTGACGCCACGGGCACACAGGGACCCAAGAAATTCGTGCGGGCCATCCCAGCACCTTGACCACGTGAATCATCCCAGGTGAGGGGGGAGGAGGGGTAGCCGGATAATCGGTCAAAACTGCCACGGCGTTGAGGCATGAGCGATGAAAGTGGTCCCCATCGTCGAGACCAAAAGGCGGTGGGTCACAGCTACTGTCGCGCTTGCGTTCACCGCCAACGATAGCGAACATGAGGCCGCCGATATTGCGCGGTGCTTGTCGGCGACTGGGTCACACACCGTCCTGCTGACCTACGGGGTCGGGTGTTCCCTTTCGGGCGTCGATTCCACCGCTCCGGACCCCTTGAAGACTTACATCGACAGTACGGTGGCGATCACTCTCCTCCCCGAGTTCATCAAGAGGGCCGAGCCGTACGGCGCGTTCCTGATGGGCCGCAGCGACCTGCTTTTCAGGCCCGACGACCGCCACACCTCGTGCTTCCCATTACCGACAGCGACGTTCTTGATCCGGCGCAGATAATATCCCCCTTCGCCCGAAGGAGCTTTTCATGAACGTTCGACTCACTGCCATTTCGGCGTTACTCGCCTGCACGATCCTTTCGTCGGCCGCCCTGGGCGACGAGCCGGTCAAGAAGAGAGTCAAGGCCGGCGACGGGCTGAGCATCGCCTACGACGTCCGCGGCAAGGGCGACACGGCCCTCGTGTTCCTGCACGGCTGGGGCGGCGACCGGGAATACTGGAAGAACCAAGCTGATGCATTTGCTACCGACTACACGGTCGTCACCGTCGATCAGGCCGGGCACGGGGCATCGGGCAAGGACCGCGAGACCTGGACGGTCGAGGCACTCGCGGGCGACGTCGAATCCGTGGTCAAGGATCTGAAGCTCAAGCGGGTGGTCCTGATCGGCCACTCGATGGGCGGGTCGGTCGCGCTCCTCGCTGCCAAGAAGCTGCCGGGCACGGTCGTCGCCGTGGTCGGGGTGGACACCCTTCAGGATGCCGAGTTCAAGCGACCCGAAGACGTGGTCAAGTCGCTGACCGCCGGTCTGGAGAAGGACTTCAAGGGGACGGTGGGCGGGATGGCCGCCGGGCTACTGCCCGAGAAGTGCGACGCGAAGCTGAAGGACTGGATCGGGGAGAAGGCGGCGAGCCGCGACCCGGCGGTCCAGATCGCGCTGATCAAGGACCTGTTCGCCCTCGACCAGAAGAAGGCGTTCAAGGAGGCCGGGGTGCCGGTGCGGTGCGTCAACTCGGCCGGCGGGTTCCCGTTCTTCACCCCGACGGCAGTCGAGACGAACAAGAAGTACGCCGACTTCGACGCGGTCACGATCGCGGACGTCGGGCACTACCCGATGCTGGAGAAGCCGAAGGAGTTCAACGAGAAGCTCGGCGACGTGCTCAAGGGGCTGGCGAAGAAGTGACCTGAGAAGACGAGCGGCCAGCGGCCCGGGAGACTGCTGGCCGTCGCGGTGGGCCCAACGCCGATCGCTCTCGAAACCGATAAACGCTCCTCCTGTCCACCCCCACGATCCGGGCCACCAGGGAGACCGAGCAACCCGCGCCCATAAGCCCGAGAGAAACTTCAGACTCCTTCAAGCCAGGACCGACCCCTCGCTGGTACTCCTGGCGGTCGATCTCGCGCTGATCTGCTGCGGGGTCGACCACTGTGAACGCGCCCACCTCACCCACATCGTGTCGGAACCGGACGAGAGCCTCATCGGTGGGCAGGTCGCGAGGCCGGCGAGCGTCCCGAGCGAACCGGGTCACGTCCCACGCGACCAGGACCGCGCCCTGGTCACTCGCGCGTTCCGCAGCGCCCGCCCACAGCCCGGGCGTCCAGGCCGGGCCGACGAGTTCGACCAGACCGACGACGCGAAGGCCACGGTAGGCGCACCGAGCCGCGAGGCCGAGCGTCTCGCGTCGGAGATTGTTCCCCCGCAGCTGCCGTTCACCAGACACGCGCGAGCAGATGATCACCCGGTCGCCCCGCTGCAAGTCGAACGCTGAACGGATACCCACGCGCGCGGGGTCGCCTGGCGACAAGTCGTCGTCACCTGCCGTCTCTCGCTTGACGAAGACGAAGTCGTCATCATCGTCATCCCTCAGCCCCACGGTGTCTCTCCCTGCCTCAGCGTCGCCCTCGGACCTCACTCACCTCGCTCGGTCTTCGTGTCGTCTTTGGCCTTCGCTTTGGAGCGCCGCCAGACGGCCCGGACGCCCTCGACGCCCTTGTTCACCTTCCACTTCTGTAGCGCGCAGTGCGAGCACACGGCCGCCCGGCTCTCGCGGCCCTTCGGCGTCTCGGACGCCACGGGTTGCTTGCACGAACCGCAGAAGTGGTCGTCGCGAAACTCAGGCATGAGCGAGCGGAAGACGCGGGCCAGGAAGATGTCAATCCGGGTTGTGAGTTCCCGCTGTTGCGGCTTGAAGGCTGCCCCTCCCGCGGACGCCTCCGCCGCGAACACCAAGTCGCGGGGGGCGGTCGTGAGGTGGTACGCGAGGGCGTGTCCCGGGCCGGGGGCCGCGACCACCCGGACCGTGGCGAGGTAGTCGTTCCAGACGTCGGTGGCGATGTCACGCGGGATCGCGAACGGTCGGGCGCCCTCCTTCTTCGATTGCCACACCGCGAAGCGGAAGGTCCTGATGCCCTGCTCCCACATCAGGGCGATCTCGGGCCGCCAGAGCGAGCCCCAGCCGGAGATCACCTTCGGAGATGCCGGGGCGACCCCGAGGGGACGGCCCGCTAGGCTTCGGGTGCTGTTCTCGGACTCGGTGCTGCCCCCCGACCGGTGTAAGTCGAGGAGCCAGGCCTGGTACACGCCGGGGGCGGTCAGGTCGAGGCTCGTGTCGTCCACCAGGACGATCTCCCACAGCCGCATCGCTTGCTCTCCTTGAGCGTGTATGGCGACGGTTCATAAAATAAAACGGTACCCGATTTGATTTAGGATCCGGTCGGCCCTATGGTACATATCGGGCCGTGCGGATTCAAGCGGACGCCGGCGAATTCACGACGATCGACCCCATGGAACGACCCGTAATCAAGAGGCCCGACGAGGTCCACTCCATGAGTGACGCCACCGCGGCCGGCGAGGATTTGTTCTCGGCAGGGTCCGTGACCATTGAGGGTCTGGAGACAGAATTTGGGATTTACCGCACCAAGGCCTACGAGCTGATGGGCGCGGGTCTGCTGCCGTGGAGCACGACGACCGGGCGGCGGCTGGTTCCCCGGGCCGCGGTCCGCCGCCTGCTGGCCGAGGGGCTGATCCGGGGCCAGGCGGGGGGCGGCGACAACGCCCGGGCGTAGGCCTCCTGAAGAACGCTACGTACTCCGGCCCAACCGTCCCCAGTCCCGTGGCGCGGGCCGCCTCCACCGGATCAACCGACAGATCGCCAGGCTCGACGCGAAGTACCGCGGCGGCCTGGACCGTACCGTCCAAAACTTGCGGGAGTGGCACGAGCGTCTCGGCACCGCCCTGGACGCGAGCGCGATCCTCCCGGCCTGTGCGGACCTGGTCCCGCAGAGAACGCGGCGGTCGGCCCGGGGCGTCGCCCAGTCCTTGGAGAAACGCACCGCCGACTACCACACGAGCACCGCGTCCATGGTTCGCCGGTGGGCGGCCGGGGACGGGTGGTTCAGGCGGGACCGGTTCGGCCGCATCCACACGCCGTTCACGAGCTTCCCACGCTCCCTGCGTCCGCTGCTGCGCTCCCACGGCCGGGCCATCATCGGCGTCGACGTCGGCGCGATGCAGATGGTCTGCGCGTACCTGCTGGCCGTGTGGTGGTACCGGGACCCGTCGGTGCCGGAGCGGATGGTGCGGGCGACGTTCCCCGAGTCCGGGAACCCCTACGCCCGCCGGTACTGGAACAGCCTCAAGGACCGCGCCAAGGTGCCGGCCGACGTCCGAGCGTTCCTGGTGTCGTGCGTTTCCGGGCGGATCTACGACCCGGCGGAGTGGGGCGTGGAGGGGGTGACGCGGGACCGCCTGAAGCGGACCGTGCTGGTCCTCGTC
Organism: Gemmata sp.; assembly: GCF_051859125.1. Lineage (NCBI taxonomy): Bacteria > Pseudomonadati > Planctomycetota > Planctomycetia > Gemmatales > Gemmataceae > Gemmata > Gemmata sp. The sequence continues at coordinate 1,406 of NZ_JBHYGG010000047.1, read as the reverse complement.
ATGGACCGGAACCGCAGGAGGTCCCCGCTGGAGAGGACGATCGCCGGGCGGTTCCCGGGTGTCTTCCGGGTGCTCCGGGCGCTGAAGCGCGTCACGCCCGGGCACGCCCGGCGGGAGGGCCGGGACTACTCGCACGAGACGCACAAGCGGGTCGCGCACCTGCTCCAGAACCTGGAGAGCAACATCATGCACCGGGTGCTCAAGATCGTCTTCAAGGAGCGGCCCGACGCCCCCGTCTGGACCCGCCACCACGCGATCTACACCGTCGGCGAGGACAGCCGCCGGTTCCTCCGCGAGGCCTTGAGCCGCGTCTTCGCGGACCTGGGCGTCGCCCCGTCGCTCAAGGACTGTTGAGGCGCCCGGCGGGCGGGGAACCGGGTGAAGATCGTGCGCGATCCTAAATTGCGAACCCACAAGGCGTTAAGTTCACCTCTTGGCACTTACATAGACTTGTTGGTCGTGGTGTGGTGTGGAGGGGATGTGTGACTGGGTTAGGTGGGGTGTGGTCCCGTGCTACGTCCCCTCGGTAAGGGCTGGCTTTGGTTCCTGCTGCCCGCAGGGTGTGGCTCGCACGGGGCGACCCTGGTCCGCGAGGTCGGGTCCTGGCGGCAAAGGTTCCGGTCGCGCTCCTGCGTCCGTTTCGACGCCCGGGAGCACAACACGGCACCGGGAAACCCCTATGAACGGCCACTTTTTGGCGTATCAAATTAGCCTTGTTCAAGGCTAATACAAGGCTAAATCAAGTGCGCCGATTCGCTCCCTCAAAGTGGGCGAACGGCGACTGACTGGTCTCGGCCGACGGCCAGTAGGCGAATGGGATTTATTCGAGCGTGCCGAGCGCGACACTCCACAGCCGCACCGGTCGGCACTCGCGCCCCGCCGGAGCGGCCGCCGCCTCGTGCCGCAAGAATTCTCGTGAAATATCAGCAATTCGGTACACTGAAGCACCCGCGTTGACCGGCTCGCAAGGCGGGTGCCGGGCCGCGCCACCGCCGCAACGACCGACCCAAGCCTCGGCTCGGCGGGTATGATGTCCCCAACAAGATATGGTCCGCTACGCAGCACGCGGGCATCATCGCGGCCACGTTACGTACGGGAACCCATGCCCCTGATCGGTGACGCCCCTGCCAGGGCTTTGCCTCCCCGGGCTCGCCGACAAAATGCCAGTGTCAACGTATTTCGGTGCGGCGGTGTTCTGTATAATGATTTTGTGGAATCGGTCGCCTTGGACGCTCGCGTGCTCGGTTCCGCACCCCGGCACCGGCGGGTACCAGGACCCCGCGCCCGCCGTCCCGCACGACCGGGGCGAAGCCGCCCGACCCGGTCGCAGGGGCATGCCGCGGGGCGAGAGGGCGTGTGCGGCGGGCACGGTCGACGTGTGACGCGAGGGAGACATGACAGCGTTC
>NZ_JBHYGG010000046.1:70676-76655 GCF_051859125.1 Gemmata sp. | reverse complement strand
TCGAGATGCCGCCGCCCGCCCGCGCCGCGGAGAAGCGGCTCGGGGCCCCGGCGGCGGTACTGCTCTGGGACTGCCTGCGTCTGGACGTGGAGCCCGGCCCGCGGCCCGCGCCGCCCCGGTGACTGCCACGGACCAGCGGGCGGCCCGTTCGCCCCCCGCAGCGGACTTCGACTCAAAGCCAACGCGCCTGGTCGGGCACCGACGAAACGACCAACCGAAAGGCTCCCATTAATGAATACGGTGCCCCGCTTCGCCCTCGCCGCCGTGCTGGCGGTGGCTGCGGACTCGCCAGCGGTCACGCTGCCCCGCGTGTTCGGGGACCACATGGTCCTCCAGCGGGGCGTATAGGCGCCGGTCTGGGGTGGGCCACCCCCGGCGAGCGGCGTCGTCCGGTTCGCGGACCAGGAGAAGGTCGCGACGGCCGGCGACGACGGGCGGTGGGAGGTCCGGCTCGACCCCTTGGAGGCGTCGGCCGAGCCGCGCGAGCTCACGGCCGCTGGGGCCGAGACGGTTGTGGTCAAGGACGTGCTCGTCGGCGAGGTCTGGCTGTGCTCGGGCCAGTCGAACATGGAGATGCCGGTCGGCATGTCCGGCGACCACAAGCCCACCTCCAACGCGGACCGGGAGCTGCGGGACCCCGACCTGCCCCGCGTCCGCCTGCTGAAGGTCGCCCGCGCCCGGGCGTCGAAGCCGGCCCGCGTCCTGAAAGGGGACTGGGCGGTGTGCGGCCCGAACGCCCTCGACCGGACGCGGTTCTCGGCGGTCGGGTTCTGCTTCGGCCGGCGGGTCCACCGGGAGTTGAATGTGCCGGTCGGGCCGATCGACGCCACGTTCGGCGGGTCGCTGATCGAGTGGTGGGTGCCGCCGTCGGGCTTCGCCGCGGTGCCGGCCCTGGCGGACTGGGCCGGGGCGGCCCGGTCGCCCGGGGCCACGCGGACGGTCCTCCAGGGGCTCAAGGCGATCGAGGTCGAACCGTGCGCCATGTACCGGGGGGATGATCGCTCCGCTGGTCCCGTTCGCGGTCCGCGGGGTGCTGTGGTACCAGGGGGAATCGAACGTCTATGCCGGGGACGGGGCGGAGTACGCCGGCATCGCCTACCTTCCGCAGTGACCGGCACCGCGGCGGCTTCGAGAACCGGAGTCGGGTCGTAGGTGAGGGGCATATCTTCCCACGCCCGAGTTTGACCGCTCGCGCGGTGTTCACCGGGCGTCTGTGGGTTTTGTGCACGGCCACGTTTCACAGATTGGTCAGCCCGACTCGTTACGTCCAACCACGAAGTCCACTCTCCGTCGAGATTTCCAAGGGCCGAACGGAGACTTTGTTCGAGCGGATGTCGCGTTCGGGAGTCGGTCGGCGGTGATGGTCCCGGCAGTGACGGAATCGGAGTTACGGAACGGTAGCCTTCGGGAACCAAACCCCGGTTCGCCCCGCGGCGGGTGCGGGTTCGGTCCGGAGTGCGGACTCTCACCTCGTGCGCAGTTCGGCCGAACCAAGTTCGATCGAAGACACGAGCGCCACTCCCGCCGTCACGGGTCGGGCGACCCACGGGTGAGCCTCCGGTGCGACACGATCGAGATCCGACCCTTCAGCGCCGCCACGCTGGTCGAGCCGGACCGGGTTGTGCCCGCTTGTGTTGGCGGACCGCCTCCGCAGTCGGCCACGGTCACTCGCGCACCCGCACCGAGTCGAAGACGGCCGTTGTCGAGACGAAGGTGTTGCCCGAGCACGTGAACATCCCGATCCGGCCCCTCGTGTCGATGGCGGTGGAATGGGACATGAGGGGCTTGCCCCAGTCCGCACCGTCGGCGGACGTGTAGACCTGGGTGACGCCGCCCTTTTGCACGAGTTTGAGGTGGAGCGGCAGGGTCGCCTTGCCGACCACCTTGCTCTTGTTGTCGTCCTGGTCGCCGGCCTTGCTCCGCCAGCGGCACACGACCGCGCCGGACGACTCGACCTGGACCAGGAAGAACCGGCCACAACTCTCCGCCAGCGGATCTCGGACCATCAGCCCGGCGGCGGTCGGCGGCCGGGCGTCGCCCGGGTGGGCGTTCGGACCGCCGACGTTCGGGGCCAGGGCGGTGAGTCGGACCGACACCTCGACGTCTCCCGCCGCCCGACTCACGAAGACGCCCTGGTCGCGGACCCGCTCCCACCACGAGGTCATCGCGTGGCCGCACCCCGAGAGCCGGAACGTTCCGTCGGTCACGTCGATCGAGCCGGGCACGGGCGGCGCGTTGAGCTCGTCGAACCGCCAGTCGGCCGGAAGGGTCGAGGGGCCCACGGTCACGGCGCACGTCCCCTTCTGCTGACCGACGGTCGCCGTAACGACGCACGTGCCGGGCTTATTGCCGACGACCACGGCGGTTTGTTCGCCGATCCGGCGGACTGCGGCCACGGCGGGGTCGCTGCTCACCCAGGTCACCTCGCGCTCGAAGGAGTCCAGGGGCGCGAGCGTCGCGTTCAGCGTGGCCCGGCACCCCGCCGGGAGCGACAGTGCGGGGTGGTCGAGTGCCAGCGTGCGGACCGCGACGGTCGGCCGGCAGTCGACGTCCTCGTTCAACTCGATCGTCGACACCTCGACGCCCTCGCTCTCGGTCCTTGCGACGAGGTTCAACCGGTACGCGTTCCACTTGGCCGGTGCGGCGACGCTGAAGGTGCGCCGCGGGGCCGCGTCGGTGAACCCGGGGTCGTCTCGGACGTCGAGCCGGGTCCAGGTCCGGCCGTCGTCGTTGGAGCCGCACAGTTCGAGCGCTCGCGGGCGCCGCTGCTTCGCCGGGCACTCGACGACGTAGGACGTGACGAGGCGCTTCCGGCCGTCGGCGTACTGGCACTGGATCCAGCTCGCCGCCGCCCGATCGATCCACGAGGTGGCCCCCTTGTCCTCGCGGTCGAACGCTTTGATCGCTGGGCTGTTGGCGTCCAAGCTCCCGCGGCTCGTGACGCGGCACGCGCCCGCCTGGGCGTAGTACGCGGTGTTCACCGTCAGCTTCGCCGGCCGCCCCTTGCCGGCGACCATCAGGTCCTCCAGCGCCGCCTCGACCTCGCGCTTCGGGCGCTTCGGGTCGAGGACCAGGTAGCTGTGGTCCCGCTTCCCGCCGGGCTGCCAGGTGTTGACCCCCGTCTTGGGGTCCACGGTGTTCGCCCCGCCGCTCACGATCCGGTACCACGGCGCCGCCCCTCGCACGGCCACGAGGCAGGACACCGGGTCCCAGCTCAGCCGGTCGCCGGCGTAGCCGACGCCCGGGTACGCGGTGTACGCCACGGTCAGCGGGTTGTGTTCCGGCATCTCGTACGTGACCCGCCGGCCGGAGCTGGTCGAGCCGCCCTCGCCGTTGAACAGGATCTCGGTCGGCCAGTTGGAGCACACCAGTGCCGCCGACGCGGGGTCCATCTTGAAGTTCCACTCCGCCTCATTCGCGCTGGCGGTCGGCGGGTAGGTGCCGCCCATGACGTCGAGGCGCTTCACCTTCCTGGCGACCAGCGCCTTTCCGTCCAGTGGACTGACGTCGTCGGCCCGGGACCGGAGCAGGTTCGCCAGGTTGCGGAGCGGGCCGACCGCCACCACGACCACGCTGTTGTCGGGCTGCTTCGCCAACAGTTGCCGGTAGAGCACCACCGCGTCGGGGTAGTCCTTGCTCTCGGCGAACCTGTGCGGGAACCGCCGAGCGACCTCGGCCGTGTACCCGGGGTTCGGCAGGAGCCCGTCGTCCTTCAGCGTCCCCACGGGGACGTCCGGGCGCCCGAACCAGGTGTTGACGGCGTCCAGGCACGGCGCGATCGCCTTCGACGACGTACACCCCAGGGTGCCGAGGAGCTTGACCTCGCCCCGCTCGACCGCACCGTGGAGGAGGAACAAAGCACCGATGTCGTCGCAATCCCCTCCGGCGTCCGTGTCGAAGATGAGACCGCGCGGCGGTTCCGAAGCCTGGCAAGGCCCTGCGACGGCACCCCACGCGAGAACAACACCAGCGACCAACGTGACGGAATGCTGCGTGATCAAGATTGCACCTCTGACGACTTTGAGTGACCGGTCGCCCGCCAGCGGCGAATCCGCCCCCCACAGACCATCAACCTTGTGTCCGGTGCCTTGAGGGATCCCCGTGGGCGCCGACCCCGACCACGCACTCCGGCCCGGTGCACGGCCCCCCGATCCCGGCTTGCGTCGCCCCCTCGATGGCCGTGCGCAGGGTGACGCCGGCGTTCACCGCTGCCGACAGGTCGATGGCCGCCACCAGGGCGGCGTACGGGATCCCGGCGTCCTGCGCCACCCGCAGCCGCCTACCTGTGCAGGCCTGGCAGCCCCGGGTCAGGGTCACGGCCAACCCGATCAGGTGCTTCTCCCGATCGGTCAGGGCCGTCGTCCCCTCGGCCACCGCCACCGCCGCCCCGACGCGGAACTCCGACGCATCCATTACTTGCTCCCTGGAAAATGGGTCCGCGACCACTCCGACGACGGTGACCGGGGGACACCCGCCCCCGGCCGGGTCACACCAGGGCCTTGATGACGCCGGTCGCCTGGCCGCCCTGGAAGTCGGGCGGGACCGGCATCCCGACCCGGTCGGCGACCGTCTGCCAGACGTTCGCCAGGGGCACGTCCTTCTGGGGCAGGTGCCCCTGGTGCTTCACCCCCATCCCCTTGCCGCCGCACAGGACCACCGGCAGCATGTTCGAGTCGTGCGCCCCCAACCCGCCGTTGGTCGTGGCCCAGGCCGCCAGGGTGCTGTCGAGGAGCGTCCCGGCCCCCTCCCGCACGCCCTTCAGCTTGCCAAGGAAGTACGCCCATTCCTCCATGTACAACTCGTCCACCCGGGCCCACAGCTTCAGCTTCGCCTCGTCCTCGTCGTGGTGGGTCAGCCCGTGCAGGCCGTGCGGGCTGCCCGTGAGGTACTTGTAGCAGTTCGCTTCGTCCCCCTCGGTGCGGGGGATGTGGCTGACCACCCGGGTGGTGTCGGTCTGGAACGCCAGGGCGATCACGTCGAACATCAGCCGGGCGTACGCCCGGTACCCGCGGCCGTCCGGCCCCAGCCGGTCCCGGGGCGACCCGGGGCCGAAGTCGAGCGGGGCCACCTTCGGCTTCGGCCGGTCCTCCCACTCGGCCTCCACCCGCAGCCGGTCCTCGATCTCTCGGACCGACGTGAAGTACTGGTCGAGCGTCGCCCGGTCGTCCTTCCCGAGCTTCCCGTGGAGGGTCTTGGCCTGGCCGCGGACCAGGTCGAGCACGCTCCCGGCCTCGGCCCGCTGCCCACGGGCGGCGGCCACTGCCTTCGGGTCGTCCACCCGGAACATCTTGTCGAACAGCACCTCCGGCCGGTTCTCCGGGGTGATCGGGGTGTGGTTCCGGCTCCACGACAGGGTCATCGGGAACGGCCCGCCGAAGCCGGTCTCCCGGACCGTACCCAGGACCAGCGACGGGAACCGGGTCTTCCCCCGGTAGTGGTCGGCCAACTGTTGGTCGACCGACACCAGGGACTTCCCGTTCCGGGGGGTGTTCACCCCGGTGAGCATGGCCGAACACGACCCGTGCCCGCCGGTGAACGCCCGCAGGTCGGTCATCACGGTGATGTCGTCCTTGAACGGAACCAGGGGCCGCAGGGCCTGGGTCGCGGTGTAGTCCTTGCCCGTCTCCTTCGGGGTGAACGCCCGGACCTCGAGCCCGAGGCCCCAGTACGTGAAGATGGCCCGGCGGGGGACCTCGGACGCCGCCACCTCCCCGGCCGTGGCCACCGACAGGGCCTTCGGACTCATCGCCTCGAGCCACGGCAGGCCGAGGGCCACCCCTGTGCCGCGGAGGAACGTCCGCCGGTCGATCTGCCACCGCTTGCGCTGGATGAACATGGGAACTCCTTGGTCGGAAACGGCCCGGGGCCGGGGGCTACTTGGTTTGGAACGGCTCGCTGGCGACGACCGCCTGGACGAGCGCCTGGATCCGGTAGTCGTTCTTCTGGAGCGCGGCCACGAGGGCTTCGAGGGTCTCCCGG
>NZ_JBHYGG010000046.1:0-70576 GCF_051859125.1 Gemmata sp. | reverse complement strand
CCGGTCCTTCTCGGCCAGCAGGGCGGCCTTGAACCCGGTCAGGTCCTGGAACGAACGGCCGCCGGGCAGGGCACCAGCGGGGTCGATCGGCGGGTCGCCCGGCCGGCCGTGGAAGTGGCCCTCGCCGTTCTGCCGGGTCCGCCACGCCCCGACCGCGTCGTAGTTCTCCAGGGCCAGCCCGAGCGGGTCGATCTTGGCGTGGCAGCTCGCGCAGTTGGGCAACTCCCGGTGGTGCTCCAGCCGCTGCCGGACGGTGAGCTTCTGCCCCTTGACGACCGGCAGGTCGCCGGCGTTGGGCGGCGGGGGCGGGGGCGGGGCGTTCCACAGCGTATCCAGCACGTACGCCCCGCGGCGGACCGGCAGGGTCCGCGCCCCGTCGGACAGGTAGGCCAGCACGCCGGCCATGCCGAGGACCCCGCCCCGGTGGTGCTCCGGCGCGAGCGGAACCGTGCGGAACTCCGGCCCCTTCACCCCGGCGATGCCGTAGTGCCCGGCCAGCCGCTCGTTCACCACCGCGAAGTTGCTGTCGAGGAAGCTCAGCACCGGCAGGTCGGACCGGACGACCTCAGCGAAGAACTCGATCGGCTCCCGCCGCGACGCGGCCTTCAGGTCGTCGTCGTACTGCTTGTAGATGTCCCGGTCGGTCGTCACCCCGTCGAAGTCTCGGACCCGGAGCCACTGGCCGGCGAAGTTCCGGGCGAACTCGGCGGCCTTCGGGTCGGCCAGCATCCGCTTGACCTGGGCCCGGACCGCGGCCGGGTCGCGGAGCTTGCCGGCCGCAGCCGCGCGGGTCAACTCGGCGTCCGGGGCGGTGCTCCACAGGAAGTACGCGAGCCGGACCGCCAGCTCTTGGTCGGTCAGGCGGCGGGGGCCGGCGGGCTCCTGGAGGTACAGGAACCCGGGCGAGCAGAGGACAGCCTTGACTCCGGCCCGGACGGCGGCCGGGAACGACAGCTTGCGCGCGGCCCGCTCCTTCGCGACCCACCCGACGACCTCGGCCACCTCGGCCGGGGCGACCGGCCGCCGGTACGCCCGGGGGAGGAAGCGGGCGAAGATCTCCGTCAGGTAGGCGTCGTCGGCCCGGTCGGCGCCGGCGAAGAACAGCTCCTTGTGCCCCTTCGGGGGCCACTCCACGACCGGGCCCTCGAAGCCCATCGACTCGACCCGGAAGCGGGGGAGGGCCGCCCGGTCCTTGTACTTCTCGTCGAACACGTACATCTCGCCGGTGAACTCCTCCTCGATCACCCGCCGGGCCTTCGCGTGGGCCTCCTCCACCTTCTTGCGGAGCGCGGCGACCTCCGCCGCCGGCTTCTTCTCGGCGAGCGCCCGCTGGAGGTCGCCGGCCGCCAGCACCGGCTGCCACGTCGGCTTCTGCCAGGCCGGGTTCCGGGTGACGATCTCACCGGGGGGGCCGTTCCAGCCGAGCTCCCACGAGAGCTTCAGTTCGGCCGACCCGCGGCGGAGGTAGACCAGGGCCTCGTAGTCCTTCGGGGCGTCGAGCGGGGCGCCGATAACGAACGTGTGGCTGGTCGCCACCGGGGTGCCGTGGGCGTACTCGAACAGCACCTTGACCTCGTCCAGGGCGGTCGCCCCGGTGCCCGGGAACGCCCCGGCCCGGAGGCGGAGCCGGTACCACCCGTCCGCGCGGACGTGCTTCTCCATCCAGTCGTTCTTCTTGTGGAGACTCTTGTAGTGCGGGGGCCGGTGGTACGGGCCGCCGGACACGTACTCGACCCCGCCGGCCTTGGCCTCGAAGGTGTTCGGCCCGTGCGGGACGTACCGGCCCTTCTTGGACGTGTCCCACTCCGGGTCCTCCAGCCCGATCCGGAAGTACCGCGGGCGGAGGGCGGTGATCTCGGCCAGGGACAGGTCCTTGTTCTGGAACGTCCCGTCCGCGTCCTTGAACGCGGCCGTCTCCCGGGCGTCGGTGGCCGGGTGGAACCGCACGTTGGCGACCACCGGCTTCGGGGCGAACGGCCCCCGGTCGAGCACCAGGTCGGCCACCTCCAGGTACCGGGTCAGTTGGCCCTCGTCGACGAACAGGGACGCCGACCCGCGGTCGAACCCCTCGACCTTGCCGTCCATCGGCAACTCGGTCTCGACCGTCCGGGCGAAGTTCTCGTCCAGCCCGAACAGGTCGCGGACGGTGTTCGCGTACTCGGTCCGGTTGAGCCGCCGCATCCGGTTCCGCCCGCCGGCGTTCTTGGCCGCCTTCTCGGCCGCCCGCAGCTCGCCGGTCACCCACTCGACGACCTCGAACGCGGCCTTCGGGTCCGGCCGCGGCTCCTTCTTGGGGGGCATGGTCCCGAGGTTGATGTTGTCGATCACCTCCTTCCAGTGGTCGGCCGTCTTGCCGGCGAGGAAGTCGGTCCCGAGGTCGTCGATCCGGAACCCGGCCCGGGCCGTCGTCGCGTCGTGGCACTTCAGGCAGTGCTGTTTGAGAAACGGCCGGACGCGCTCCTGGTAAACCCGGTCCCGGGCCGCGTCGCGGCCGGTCGGCGGCGGGTCTGCGGCCGGACCGGGTCGGGCGGTGGCCAATACCAGCAACAACGGGAGCCAGCTAGCAGGGAAGCGCCGACCGCCGGGAAGGAGGAGGCCCGCCGCCCCTTCCCCGGTGGCCGTCCGCCGGGCGTTCTTGTGAGACGGTTGCTGGATCATGAAGTCGTGGGTGGGGTGGGAGATCGTGGGTGGGTGAAAACGGAGGGCCAGAGCGTCAACACCTATCGCTGTCCAGGCTCAGCCCGCGAACATCGTCGGTTACCAGACTGGGGGGCACTCACGGTCGAAAGTAACAGGCCCCGGGTCCGTGGTGGTGGGTGTGAGTCGATCGGATCGTTTCGACCCGTTCGTGTGGGCCCGTGTGGGCCGTGCGGGGACGAGGCACTTCAGCTCGCCGGAGGGAGTCCACACCAAGTTCAGTTGCGCGGGGGTCACGAAAGGGTGCAAAAAGTTCCGGCGGATTGTCCCGCCCCGCAGTCCCCGTCGGCCAGACGGGACGATCCGCCGGCCGGGGGCGGCCGATCGCCCGGCAGCCGCGGAGGGGTCCGGGAAGGTGTGCGCGTTGCCGGCGCGGCTTGCGGGTGACTTCGGCGGGGCTATTTCTCAGCGCAATGCCCGCTCCGAATGATTCGCCCCCGCCAAGGGCCACGGCACGTGGTGACGCCCTCGAGCGTCACGGGCCGACCGCCTCGGCCCTCGGTCGGTCGTTGACCGTCCGCAGGGTGGGCATCCGGCGCAAGACCTCGCGGTTCCGCTCGCCTGGCAAGCTGCACCAAAGGCGATTGAGAGGGCAGCCCTCAACGGGCGACAGGTCCCGTTCGGGCGCGGCGTCGAAGACGCACGCCAGCTCGGTGAGGGGGAGCCCCTGGAGCGGGACCAGGTCCCCGATCGGGGCGTTGTTGACGTGAAGCACCTTGACCGGGCTTCCCCGGAGCGGGGACAGGTCCCGGACCGCTGTGTTACTGAGCATGGCGACCGTGAGCGGCTTACCCACGAGAGGGCTGAGGTCCTCGATCGGCTGGTCCGGGGCGATGAGGGTGATCAACTCCCAGTGTTCGGACAGGGGGGCCAGGCTCGTAACCTGGCCGCGGCTGCCGGGCGTGGGGGTCAGGTTCACCGTCCACAGGTACGGGAGCGCGCGGAGCGGTTCGAGGTCCGTGATGGCGTCGGTCCGGACCGTGAACTCGCGGACCTCCCCCTCGAGCACGACGGCGGTGTGCCGGCCGTCGAACCCCGGGTTCAGCTCCCTCAACCGGGCGGCCACGGCCGCCCCGCGGGCGGCCAGGGGGAGAGCGGCCACCCGGGCGGCGAACGGCTCAATCGGGGGCGGGAACCGGCGGAGGTCGCCCGGCCCGAGATCGGCCGAACCCCAGTCACCCCCGACCGACACCCGGCCGTCTTTGACCCCGACGACCGTCCAGTCGGTCACCCGCCCGGCCGGCCCGGCCCGCCCGGTCTGGACCCACACCGAGAAGGTCGTCCCGAGTGCGTCCACCCGGGCGTGGGGGGTGCGGACCCCGAACCCGCCCCGGCCCGGGGTCACCTCGCACACGACCTGGCCGGCCGTCAGCTCCACCCGTTCGTTCCCCGGTTCACCGCCGAGCTCGAGGACGGTGTTGGGCCGCATGTCGAGACGGCAGTAGCCGCCGAGGCGGAGTTCGCCCGGTCGGCCGCCGGTGCGAACCGTGGCCCCGCGGAGGAGGCGACCGCCCTCGACTTGGACGCCCGGCCCGGCGAAGGGTGACGCGTCCCGGGTCCAGAAGGTCGCCACCGCCAGGACCGCCGCGGCGGCCGCCAGCCCGGCCGCCGCCCAGGCGGTTCGGCGGCGGGTCGGGCGGAGGGCGGGCCGTGGGGAGCCGGCGGCCGCGACCCGGGCGCTCACGTCGGGCGGGGCGTCGCCCCCGAGCTCCTCCCGGAGCAGGGTTTCGATCAGGCGGTCCCGCCAGCGGTCGGACGGAGTCATCGGGGTTCGACCTCGAGGCGGCGGCGGATGCAGGCGGCCAGCACCCCGCGGGTCCGGCGCAGGGCGGCCTTGACCCCGTCCGCGGTCAACCGGCGGGCGGCGGCCAACTGGTGCCGGGACAGGCCGACCGTGTACCGCTGGACGAGCAACTCGCGCGTGGCGGGTGGCAGCCGCTCCAAGCACTGGCGGAGGGCGGCGACGTAGTCGTACCCGTCGCCGTCCCTGAGGAACTCGTCGGCCCACACCCGCTCGGCGAGCCGCAGTGAGTCGGCGTCGGTCCGGACCGGGGCGTTCCGCTCCCGCCGGCAGTGGGCCAGGAACAGGTTGCGGGCCACCCCGCGGAGCCAGGCCGCCTGCCCGGGGGCGTCTCCGCAGGTCGGGCCGTCGGACTGGAGGGCGGCCACGAACGTATCCTGGACGAGGTCTTCGGCCGTGGCGGCGGACCGGCATCCCAGGTACCGGAGGTACCGGTAAAGTTCGCCCTGGTGGCACTGGATGAGTTCCGCAAGCAACGACTGATCCATGCCACGCCCCTGAAGCCGTCCCCTGTCAACCTAGTTGCGCCTGTTGCGACTAAGGGTACAAGCCCCGGCAAAATTTGATCCGGAATTGCCCACCACACGTCGCCGTGCCGCGCGTCCCGGTTGTGGTCCAACCCGCCGTGTGCACCAATTTTGGCGCCGGTGACCGAGGGTCTATTGTTCGTGGGGACCTCTTCAAGCAGAGGGTGCAGGGTTTGCTCCTCCGCGAACGCCCCGTCGCGCGACACATCAACAACTTCGCGTGGGCCCCGGCCCCAGCACCCTGTGGACCTGGGCCGGGAGCGCCGCGAACCCGGCGTCCGCCCGCGGCGGTAGCCGCGTGACACGGCCGGGGCCGCCGTGGTACGCTGAACGCCGCCCGCCCTCACGACTGGAACACGTATGCCCCGCACCCTGCTCGTCGCGCTCGTCGCCGCCTCGGCTGCCGCCGCGGCTCCCGCGCCAGCCGACCTCCCGCCCGACGAGGCGGTCTCCGAACGGGCCGCCTTCCTCCCGACGGGCCGCCACCAGCCGCTCCCCGGCACCGCGGTCGGCGTCCTCGCGTCCGACGTCGCTGCCGCAGTGGCGATGGACGGGCGGAGCGGTCCGCCGGACGCGCTGGGGTTCGGCCGCGACGGGATGAGCTACCGGTGGGTGTACCTGCCCGCCCACGGGAACCCGCTCATCACCAACCTGACCCTCCCCGTGGGCGTGAAGGGGGACAAGAAGGCCGTCTTCCCGGCCCTCAACATGGCCAACCCCAAGACCGCCAAGGCCGCCGGCGTGGGAACCGCGTACGCGCTGGTCGAGGTAGAGGTCAACGACGGGGCGGGGTCGCCCCCGAGCGAGGGGTTCGTGGCCACGAAGGTGAAGGTGCTGGACGGCACGAAGGAGTACCCGCTGGACGTGGCGGCGGCGGTCGAGCGGCTCAAGAAGACGCACCGGGAGTACGCGGACGCTCAGCGGGAGGCGGTCGACGCGGGGATGGAGGCGGCGCGGAAGAAGGCGCTCGGGGACGGCAAGCCGACCGGCCCGCAGGAGACGGCCGAGGTCATGGTCGTGACGTGGGTGGCCGAGACCGAGCGTCTGCGGGTGACGTTCCGCACGACGGTGACGGACGGCGCGTACCAGTTCGGCAACGGGACAGAAGTACGCGACCCGCCCGCGCTGCCGGTGCTCCCGGCTCCCGGCGGCGCGGTGCCGGTGCCCCCGGCCCGGGTCGAAGGGGCGCGGTTCGGGACCAGCTACGGGGTCGAGTTTGGGCGGGCGTACGAGGTGTCCAGGAGCGGCGAGTTGGTGCGGACCCGGACGCTCGCGGTCGAGGGGTTCAAGCGGGTGCTCCTGCCGCCCCCGGCGGCTCCCCGACCGGTCCCGCTCCCGGTGGTGCCGCCGAAGGAGTGAGGGTATGCAGGTGGATCGGGCGAGCGGAGGACGTCAGTGGAGCAGAACCGCCTTGGCCGCGGGATGCGGTGGCTGCTGATGGCGTGCGGCCCGATGAACCTCGGCGGCACCGCCGTGTTCGCGCCCTCCTTCCCGTACCTCCGCGACACGGTCGGCCTCCCCGACGCGTACCCGTTGTACCTGTGGGTGCTGACCGCGTGGCTGCCGCTGTTCGGGATCGCCTACTTCTGGATGGGCTGGACGGGGAGGGCGGACCGAACGTTCATGGCCGTCGGGGCGGCGGGCAAGGCGACGTTCGCGGTGATCCTGTTGGCACTGTGGTGGAATGAAGAGCTGCCGGTGACGGCCGGGTTGATCGGCCTGCCCGACCTGGCGCTCGCGGGCGCGTTCGCCGCGTGGCTGTGGCGGACGAGGTGAAGGCGCTGCGGGCCGGCACCCGAACGCGACTTGGCGGCTTTGAGTCCCCGCTCGTCGAGCTGTTCTGGCGCAACTAAAGACTTCACGGAGGCGGTGGCGGAGTTGTGGGCGAAGCATCCGAAGGCGGAGCTGGGCCCGTCGGTCAAGACCGGCAAGGCGTTCACCCGCGCGGCCCGAGTCGATTTCAAGAAGGACAAGGGCGGGATGTACGTCGGGCGCGACACAGCCGAGACGGAAGTACAGCAGTACTTCAACGACGACGCCAAGGTCATCGCCTGCACCGAAATCGACCCCGACACCGAGTACCGGCCAAAGCGAACGCGGAGCCGTGGAGAGCCCGGCCTCGCAGGGGATCGCCCTTACCTCTTCTCCCGCTTCCCCTCGATGTCGAACTCTTGCTTGTTGCCCCCGACATCAGCCGAGGCGTTCCCCTTAAACGTGTCCCTCTCGACCACCAGCTTGAACGCGAGGGGGATCTCCAGGTGCATGAATTTCCGGACTGCGGGGAACGTGAGCGTTCCGTCCTTCAGCTTCACGTCCTCGAGTTCATCGTCCTTCTGGTCCGGCCAACTCATCGTCCCGACGAGCTTGTCGCCGTCCTTCTTGACCGTCAACTCGGCCGTCCGCTTCACGTCGCCGATCGCGTACTCGCACGTCCACGCGCCGACCGGGTGCGCTTTGTCCTCCGCCCGAGCGAGGCCGCACACCCCGAGTATCAGCGCCGCTGAGATGATCGCCTTCATGCTTACACCTGGGCAGTGGCTGGCAGAAGTCGTCCGTCCGGTGGGGACCGCCCTTTGCCACCGGCGGCGATGGTACGGGCGTCGCGGCCGCCGGTCCAACTCGGGAGCGCGAGCGGGGGCAGCGGCCTTCTGAGCCATGTGTCGGCACTGTTGACGGGTTGCTTCGGGAGGCTTCGAAAATGGAGGGCAGGAAAACGACAACCCCGCCGACAGGCCAATAAAGGCCCAACGGCGGGGAGTCCACCCGAGCGAAGACATCCGTGCCCGCGCAACGCACTGCGCCGTCATGGCGCGCGTCCGAGAGGGCCGGGTAGAAGGCGGGAGCTGCTGGGCGTCAACGGCAGGCGAGTTCCACGACGCAACCGGCCTCTTCCGCCGCAATGCGGGCGGCGATTTCAGCGCGGTCGACTTTGATGTGGGCCGGGGCCGAGATGCCGAGCTTCACGCGACCATCGCCACAGGAGGTCACCGTGATGCGGATGTTGCCGTCGATGATGATTTCTTGGCCGGTCTTGCGGGTGAGCACGAGCATGGTGACCTCCTCCTTGAGGGTGTGGCAGGCTGTTCTGCCAGAGTCCATGCAACCTGCGGACCAGAACCGGTAAAGTTCACCGAGCCCGGAACCGGCGGGCCCGGCGACTCGTGATTCACCGCCGAACAGGAACCCGGCCCCGGTCGGTGTCCGCGATTTGTCCTCAAGGAACGATGTCGGTTGACCGACGCGGGAACTCGGCTTCCCACGGCCTGGTAAGGTGGGTACCATCCGCCGGTCCCGGCAGCCCCATCGGCCGGCGATCCCGCTGCGCGCCAGCAACCCGGCACAACGGCCGCATGCCGAAACCCATGACCGCCTACATCCTGCTGTTCCATGGCGTCGGCGGTGCCACCCAACCTGAAGCAGCTGGCGCTGGCGTGCCACTCGTTCGCCGACGTCCACATGGGCCTGCCCCCGGCCATGATCGCGCCGGGCGGCACCAACGCGAACCTCCCGAACGGGCTCGTGCTGGTGCTCCCGTTCGTAGGGCATGGCGCGCTGTACAGCCAGCAGGCGGCCCCGATCACCGCCTGGGTCGGAGCCTACAACACAGTCAGATCGGCGAGCGCCTTCGCCACCGTGCCCGGTCCGTGCCGCTTCCCCACCGCCTTGAGCGCCCGGAGCACCTCCTTGTGCATGTCTGTACCCCGCCGCGGCGACCACCGCCATCACGTCGGCCCCGCACCCGGTCCGCCCGCCCGGCGACCGCAACCAGACCGTGGGCGGGGCCTCAGCTACGCCAGGGCCTCGACCACCGCGTGCGGCGGCCTCGACGGGGGAACGCGGAGTGTGCAAGGTGCTGGCTCGGGACCGGAACATCGCGGAATAAGTACAACCCCCTCCTGCGGATGGACCTCACCTCACCTGAGTGGAATACCTTCCTCGCCGATAGTGGGCGCCCAATCACTCTAAGCAGGGAGGTGAACGCATTGTCGGGCACCTCGACGCGGACTGCTTCAACGTGAGTGCGGAGCGGGTCCGGTAGGGCCGGCGAGCCGAGCCGATGCCCTGTAGTGTCGGACCCGGACTCGCTGGCGACCGACCCGGGCGACCGGTGCTCACTGGTCCTGACCAACCTTCCGTTCGTCAAGAAGAGCCCCAACCGCGCGGCGGAAACGGCCTTGGCACCCTTCCCCACCCGACGGCCGGGGCAGCTTCCCACCCGTAAGGACGTGTGATGCGTTCCAAGCGCGGAAGGCAGAATACCAGATGGCGAACCCGGCGATCGCATGCTGCGGCGAGCAGACGATGGGGTCGAGCTCCTCGCACGAACCCAACGCTAGAATGGCTCTCAAGAAATCACGCGGGAAGAGCACATGGACGAGCAGCGGAAGTTGATCCTGGACCAGTTCTCGCGGCAGGCGGTGCCGTTCTCGGAGATGCACTCCCGCGACGACGCGGACCTCCACCGGCTCCTCATCCGGACCGCCGGGATCAATGCCGACGACACCGTGCTCGACGTGGCCTGCGGGCCGGGCCTGGTCGCCTGCGAGGTGGCGAAGGTCGCGCGACACGTCACCGGGATCGACCTGACCCCGGCGATGATCGTGGAAGCCGAACGGCGGCAGCAGTCCCTCGGGCTGACCAACCTGACGTGGGTCCGGGGCGACGCGCAGCCCCTTCCATTCCCGGACGGCTCGTTCTCCCGGGTCGTCACCCGGTACTCGTTCCACCACTTCACCGACCCGAAGGGGGTGTTCGCCGAGATGGTCCGGGCGTGCGAGTCCGGCGGCCGGGTCACTGTCTGCGACGTGTTTTCGACGTCGGCAGGCCAGGCGGAGTTGTACGATCGGCTGGAGCAGCACCGCGACCCGTCGCACACCCACGCCCTGCGATTGTCCGAATTCGACGCCCTGTTCGCTGGGCTGGCGGACGTGCGGCGGGAGTTCTACCGCTACCCGGTGAAAGTCGACGGGTTGCTCTCCCGGTCGTTCCCGGGTCCGGGCGGGGCCGATGCGTTCCGTGAGATGGTCGCAGCGGACGTCGGCGTCGACCGCATCGGGATCGCGGCCACGAACGACGGCGGGTTGGGGTTCTCGTTTCCGGTGGTGGTCGTATCAGGGGTGAAGTGACGCGCGAGACGCAGGTCACTCGCATGCGGACTCGGGCGCGACGCGATTCCCGTGGCTGGTGGCGGCGCGGCCCCTGAAAGCGACATCCCCAGCCGAGCGGAGCAGACAGGTGGCCGAACCGAGCCCCGTCGAGCGCCGCGAGGTGTTCGCCGCCCTGGTTGCCGCTCAGGACAGTGGGCTGGGCGTGGCCGCATCGGGCAGGGAGGTCGAGGAGCAGTTCGGCCTGACCGCGAAGACGGTCGAGAAGATCGAGAAGGAGGGGCTGGAGGCGCGGTGGCCGCCCGATGCCCGAGCGCACAGCGCATGCCTTCTCGTACGGCATCGGCGTGCGTCGTCCGGCCGGTGTTCAGGCACACGTTCCCGAGCCCCGGCTACTTTCATTTCTGGCGTCACGTCACCATCGACTGCCGGACCCACTACTCGCAGCCCGCCGTGTGCGACACCGCGCGGAACCGCTCGGCTGGAACCCCCGCCGCTCACTGATTAAAATGTCACCTCTCCCACACGCCGGAATCGATTCGGCGGGGTACGGTTGCGTGCTCGGTCGAGGTGACTGTGGACGACGTCAAGGACCCGGCCCTGAGCGGCGCGACCGCTGACGAGCGCGGCCGAGAAGCGCTGCGGCGGAGCGAGGAGCGGTTGCGCCTGGCGCTCGACGCCGGCCGGATCGGCGTGTGGGACTGGGACGTCGCCACCGGCCTCGTCACGTGGTCGGATCAGGTCGCCGGGTTCTACGGCATGGAGCCGGGCGAGTTCGATGGCACGCTCGGGATGTTCGCCCGGCACCTGCACCCCGAGGACGCGGACCGGGCGCACGCGGCGATCCGGGCCAGCGTGGACGGCGGCGCCCCGTACCGGATCGAGTACCGCATCGTCCGGAAGGGCGGCGAGGTCCGCTGGATCAACTCCTCAGGGCACGTGGTCCGGGACGGTGCCGGCAGGCCGGTGCGGATGATCGGGGCCACGTCGGACGTGACCGACCGGCGGCGGGCGGAGGACGCGCGGCGGGAGAGCGAGGGGCGGTTCCGGGCGCTCTTCGAGCAGGCCCCGTTCAGCGTCCAGTTGTTCGCCCCCGACGGGCGGACGCTCGGGGTCAACCGGGCGTGGGAGGAGCTGTGGGGTCTCACCCTCGCCCAGCTCGGCGACTACAACCTGCTGACCGACCCGCAGCTCGAGGCCAAGGGGGTCGCCCCGTTCCTCCGCCGCGCCGCCGCGGGGGAGGCCGTGACGATCCCGGCCGTCCGGTACGACCCGGAGGAGACCATCCCCGGCCGCACCCGCCACGCCGACCCGCACCGCTGGGTGTCGGCCGTGGCGTACCCGCTCAGGGACGCGGCCGGTCACGTGCGGGAGGTCGTGCTGGTCCACCAGGACATCACCGGCCAGAAGCGGGCGGAACAGGACCTGGCGCGGATGACGTCCGAGTCCGAGCGGCGGAAGCGGCTGTACGAGGCGGCCCTGAACAACACCCCGGACCTGGTGTACGTGTTCGACCTCGACCACCGGTTCACCTACGCCAACGAGGCTCTCCTCCGCGTGTGGGGCCGGGCCTGGGACGAGGCGATCGGCAGGACCTGCCTCGAACTCGGGTACGAGCCGTGGCACGCGGAGATGCACGGCCGGGAGATCGACCGGGTCCGCGCAACGAAGGCGCCGGTCCGGGGCGAGGTGCCGTTCACCGGCACGACCGGCCGCCGCGTTTACGACTACATCTTCGTCCCGGTGCTCGGGGCCGACGGGGCGGTCGAGGCGGTCGCCGGCACGACCCGCGACGTGACCGACCGCAAGCGGCACGAGGAGTCCCTCCGCCACAGCGAGGAGCTGCTGCGGCTGGCCGCCGACGCGGCCGAGCTGGGCGTGTGGGTGTGGGACGTGAGCGAGGACCGGGTGACGTGGGAGAACGACCGGCCCTACGAGATCTTCGGCCTCGACCGGTCGGCCGGCCCGGTCAACGCCGCCCGGTTCCGGGCCGAGTTCGTACACCCCGACGACGCCGGGGCGTTCGGCTACGCCGTCGAGCAGGCCGTGCGGACCGGCGACCGGTTCTACTTCCAGGGGCGGCTGCGGCGCCCGGACGGGGAGCTCCGCTGGGTCGAGTTCACCGGCCGCCCGGTGCGGGCCGCCGAGGGGGCGCCGCTGCGGATGCACGGCACGGCCGCCGACGTGACCGAGCGGAAGCGGGCCGAGGAGGCGCTGCGGGCCAGCGAGGCCGAGTTCCGGGCGACGTTCGAGGGGGCCGGGGTGGGCAAGGCCCAGGCCGAGCCGGAGACGGGGCGGCTGGTGCGGGTCAACCCGAAGCTGTGCGAGCTGCTGGGGTACGCGGCCGACGAGTTGCTCGGCATGACCATCCGCGAGCTCACCCACCCGGACGAGCGGGCCGACGCCACCGCGCGGTTCCGGGCGCTGGTGGCCGGCGAGGTCGACCAGTACGCGGTCGAGAAGCGGTACCTGCGGAAGGGCGGCGAGGTGGTGTGGGTGCGGGTGACGGCCACCATGGTGCGGGCGCCGGACGGGCGGCCGGTGCGGGCCTCGGCGATCATCGAGGACGTCACCGCGCGGATCCTGGCCGAGGCGGCACTGAAGGAGGCGGACCGGAAGAAGGACGACTTCATCGCGCTGCTGGCCCACGAGCTGCGGAACCCGTTGGCCCCGATCCGCAACGGGTTGCAGGTGATCCGGCTGTCCGAGGACCGGGCGGCGCGGGAGCGGTCGCAGGCGATGATGGACCGCCAGCTCACGCACATGGTGCGGTTGATCGACGACCTGCTCGACATCTCCCGGATCACACGCAACAAGATGGAGCTGCGGCGGGCCCGGGTGGCGCTGGCCGACGTGGTGGGCAGCGCGGTCGAGACGGCCCGACCGGCCCTCGACGCGGCGGGGCACGAACTGACCCTCTCGCTCCCCGCGCGGCCGGTGCTGTTGGACGCGGACCCGACGCGGCTGTCGCAGGTGTTCTCGAACCTGCTCACCAACAGCGCCAAGTACACCACCCGGGGCGGCAAGATCTGGCTGGCGGCCGAGCGGACCGGGGGCGGCGTCGCGGTGTCGGTGCGGGACACCGGGATCGGCATCCCGGCGAGCGCCCTGCCGACAATCTTCGACATGTTCTCGCAGGTCGACCGCTCGATCGAGCGGAGCGCCGGCGGGCTGGGGATCGGGCTGGCGCTCGTCAAGGGGCTGGTGGAGATGCACGGCGGGACCGTCGAGGCCCGAAGTGAGGGCCAGGGGCGGGGCAGCACGTTCGTCGTCACCCTGCCGGTCCAGCCGGCGGCACCCGAGCCCGCACACGCGGTGAACGACGAGCGCTCGACGCCGAGTCGGGAGCGGCGGGTGCTGGTGGTGGACGACAACCGCGACGGGGCCGAGTCGCTGGCCGAGATGCTCCAACTCCTGGGCAGCGAGGTCGCGACCGCCCACGACGGGCTCGAAGCAGTTGAGCAGGCGGAGCGGTTCCGACCCGAGGTCGTCCTCATGGACATCGGGATGCCGAAGCTCAACGGGTTGGACGCCACGCGGCGGATCCGCGGGCAGGCGTGGGGCCGCGACATGACGATCATCGCCCTGACCGGATGGGGACAGGAGAGCGACCGGGCGCGGACGCGGGAGGCCGGGTGCGACGGGCACCTGGTCAAGCCGGTGAACCTGACGGACCTTGAGAAGGTGCTCACCGAATTACGCCCGAGCAGGGGGTGAGACGGATCGGGCTACGCTTTTCCGGGCGGTAGATCGCCACCTTCGTGCGTGAACATAGGGCGCACGTACACTTCAGCATCCGGAGCGGGTCCCCGCAACACTCGTCGTCGCCGCTCCAGCGGCTGATCGGCCCGGCGGAAATAGCCCACATGGTGGCATACCTGTCTAGTCCTACAGCCGTAGAAGCTAGAATTACCCCTGCGCAGCGAATGCGTTGGGGGAAGAAGTCATGTCAGGACGACCGACGGAGCGGGACGTAGCGGGGTGGGCGGAAGAAGTCACCGTCGTGGCGGAGCGGATCGGCCGACACTTCGCTCGGAGTGAGCCACGCGAGCGGGCCGTGGGCTACATACGCGGACTGTTGAGCGAGACCGAGCGGAAGAACGGCTGGCAGCTGGCCGAGCACCTCGGGGATCCAACCCCGGACGGCGTCCAGCACCTCCTGGCCCGCGCCGGCTGGGATGCGGATGCGGTGCCGGATGACCTGACTCGGTACGTGGCCGAGCACCTGGGCGACCCCGCCGGGGTGCTCGTAGTGGACGAGACGGGCTTCCTCAAAAAGGGCACGAAGTCGTGTGGGGTGGCCCGGCAGTACTCGGGAACGGCGGGGCGGGTCGAGAACTGCCAGGTCGGGGTGTTCCTCGGCTACGCGACGCCGCGGGGGCGGGCGTTGATCGACCGGGAGCTCTACCTGCCGAAGGAATGGGCACAGGACAAGGACCGGCGGAAGGCGGCTGGGGTGCCGAAGACGGTGGCGTTCGCCACGAAGCTGGTGCTGGCTCGGAGGAGGATCACCCGGGCGGTGGCGGCCGGGGTGCCGGCGAAGTGGGTCACGGCCGACGCGGTCTACGGCCCCGATTACCAGTTCCGCACGGCCCTCGAGGGCCACGGCCTGGGGTATGTCGTCGGGGTGCGGACGGACTTCTCCGTGTGGGCGGGCTTTCGGCAGGTTCGGGTGCGGGCGTTGCTTACCGAGGTGGCGGCGGGTGATTGGCACCGTCTCAGTTGCGGGACGGGTGCGAAGGGACCGCGGGTGTACGACTGGGCGTTGATTCGGACGAACTCTCCGGAACCGAAGGAATGCACGCGGTGGCTGTTGATCCGACGGAACGTGTCCGACCCGACCGTGGTGGCGTACTTCGCTTGCGGTGGGCCACCGAGTACGACCCTCAGCGATCTGGTGCGAGTCGCCGGAACCCGTTGGGCGATCGAGGAGTGCTTTGAGCTCGGGAAGGGGGGCTGCGGGTTGGGCGAGTACGAGGTCCGGAGTTGGACGGGGTGGTACCGACACGTGACGCTAAGCCTGTGGGCGCTGGCCGTGGTGTCAGCAATCCGTGCGAAGCTCCCCCGCCCGAGGGGGAGAAAAAAGGGGATCCGAAGCTCATCCCCCTGACCGTACCGGAAGTCAGGAAGTTGTTGCTCCAGCTGGTGCGGGATCAACTGTCGTCACCGGAAAGAGCGTTCGCATGGTCCGTGTGGCGGAGATCTCACCAGTATCAGGCTCGCAGGTCGCACTACAAGAAACGAAACGCCAAACCGCCGGATGACAAATTACGGCTGTAGGACTACACCCCGCGGTGGACTCGCGGGACGTCGTGAAACCCGGGATGGGGCTCCTCGCGCCGCCTCACCGCCCTCTCTTCGTGTTGCTGGTCGCCACCGAGAGGGGGCCGTTCGACACGCAGAACGGCTCCGTGCGGGGACTGTCCACCGGCGTGACCCGGGTCGACCGCACCCCGGCGATCTCGGGGCCCGAGGCGAAGGAATCTCGTGCCTCGCTGCCCACGGCCGTAGAACACGCCCTGCGCCGCCCCCGGGCAGTGGGCGGCGAGCCTGGCACCCCGCGAGTCCCGGGCCGCACTGGAAACGATGCCCGCGAGGGTCGTCGGGCTGGCGCCGCGGACCGACGCGCTTCGAGCCGAGAACGCCCGAGCCACCGACACATAGAGTTCGGCGGCCACCCGCGGTCACGGCTGGGCGGGGACGGGCACGTTCGTCGCGGGGACCGCACCGGGGTACATCGGCTGCACCACCATCTTCCTCGGACCGGGGATCGGGTGCTGCGGCCCCCGCGGCTGGAACGTCAGGTTCCGGCCCGCCCGGATCTGGGGCAGTTCGCCGTGGGCGGCGTCCGCCACCGGCGGGGTCCGCCGCCACGCGCTCGCCGAGCGGACCACGGACTGGCCCTCCCGGAACAGGGCGGTCATCACCTTCGGGTCGAACTCGCCGCACGACCCCAGCGGCGGGTACTCGGCCGGGATGGCCGTCAGGTTGTAGGTCATCCCCTTCAGCACGCACACCGTCCACAACCGCTGGAGGTCGCCCCGGGTCTGGGCGTACAGGACCGTGTTCATGGCCTTGGTCCCCTGGGACAGGGCACTGGGTTTGATCACCTCGGCGTCGGCGTACAGTTTCCCCGCCACGATGATGTAAACGTTCGTCCCGACCATGTTCATGGTCTGACGGTTACGCGCTTCCGGGGGGACGTACGGGGGGTAGAAAAAGAGCCCCTGCGACACCCCGCCGTCCACGTGCCGCTCGGTGTAGCACTTGCCGTCCACACACACGTCGATCTTGGACGGCGGGAACGCCCCGGGGATCGCGGACGACCCGATCATGACGTCGATGATCAGGTCCCGGTCGCGGGGGCCGTTGCGGCTCGCGATCTCGCCGATGTCCCAGAGGATGAAGCGCTTCCCCTCCTCCTCCGTCGTGCCGATCATGAGCCGCCGGCCGGCCTGGTGGGCGGCGGCGATTTCGGCAATCACCTCGCAGGTCAGCACCCCGGAGATCTTCTTCCGGAGCGGCGTTGTGTCTGCGAACGACTCCCCACCGAACAGCCCCCGGACGAGTTGCTTCTTGAAGATGTCGTCGTTGGTGATGGTCGTGTAGAACTCCTGAATCTGGGCGTCATAGCTCGACCCGAGGAAGGCGAACGGGGCGATTAGGGCGCCCGTGCTGATGCCGGTCACCACGTCGAACTGCGGCCGGTCGCCGCGGGCGGTCCACCCGACCAGCACGCCGGCCGAGTACGCCCCGTACGACCCGCCGCCCGACAGGCACAGGACGTTGCGCTCCGGCCGCCCGGGCGGTGCGTCCTTGAGTAACTCGTCCCGCAGGTGGGCGGCCCGCTTCTCTGCCGTCTCGTTGAAATGCTCGACGCCGATAAACTGCTCCCCCTCGGCCTGCGCCGCGGGGTCGATGAGGTCGCGGGTGGTCAACCCGGACGCGGCGGGGGTCGGGCAGTTCGTCGTCTGGCGGTACCGGCACCCGACGGCCAGCGTCAGGACCGCACACAGAAGTGACCCGCTCACCGCGGCGCGCCGGAGTTGTCTGGACATCACGTCACCCCGAGGAGATTCCACCGAGCACCATCCGCGACCCGACGCGCCTCGGCGACCCGAACCGCACGGCGGGCGTCGACGTGCGGACTCCGGCACCGGGTCCCTCGCCCGCCCCACGGGACCGGTGATCGCATTCGGTAGCCCGTGAGCGTATCCGTTCGACCGCGGCACCGCACCGATCCGGGCTCGGGTTGGTCCGAGCCCGGTGGGATTCCCGGCGGCCGGTGAGGATGGCAATTGAACGCCGGATAGCATCGGTAAGGCGAGTAAGGTGGGGTGAGGCGATTCGGTGGATTAAAGGGGCGAGGTGGATTGATTCGGACTGACCCGGGGCGGGGGCGGAGTCGGGGGCGTGCCGGCGCAATCTCCACCTCCGGCCCCGGGCCGGGCTCGGTTCGGCGAATCGTCCGTCGTCGTCGGTTCCACTAACCGGGTACGACCCGACACGAACGGACCGACGGCCGGCCCGGCGTCCGGGTGTACAGGCCAACCGCGCTCCCCGGCCCCGCCGCCGCGGCCTCCCACCGGGTGAACGTCCGGTACGACACGATCGAGGTCAGGTCCCTCACCGCCGACCCGACCCGCTGCTCGGGCCGTCCCGGCGCGCCCGGTCCCGAGCGGGTACACTACTCCCGCCGGGAGCTGGCACCGGAGCATCCGGTGCTCGGCGTTCAGCTACTCGACCACCCGAGCCAGCGACCGAGACCGGGGCGATACACAGGGATTTCAGTGCGTGGGCCACGGTTCGGCACCCTGCCACGAGTCCCGGGAAGCAAGCCGAACCGGAGCGCCCCGGTGCTCCGTGATCGTGACGGGTCGTGCGTCGGCCGCCGGCTCTGCTGACGACGACGGGGGAGACGGCGACCGGCAGGAGCCGGAGTGCCCTCTTCGCGTTGGGGTCCTCCGCCCCCGAACGGTCACGGGCGCGGCCCGGCCCGTCGCCCGTTCGACGCGGGTCACCGTCTGCCCGTCGGCGAAGACCCAGAACTTGTGCTCGTGCGCGGACTGATCCAGACCCCGACGGGGGCCGCGGCCAAACGCGTCACCACGTCGTTCGGCACCGCCGGATTGCGCGCCTCCCAGTTCCCGTCCTTGTCGGTGACGAGGATCTCCCGCCCGTCCGGGCCGACCTGAACGGACGGGGCGTGTTCGAACCACGCCTTGTTGGGGCACGGCTTGGCGGGCCTCGCGTCCACGAGAATGCCCGCTCCCTCGTGGTGGCGTTCAGCCGCCACACCACGCCGCGGTGCTCGGTGAGGCGGAGCGACGTGCCCTCGGGGGTGAACGCCGGGGAGCATTGGTCGAACGGCCCTTCGAAGTGGGCGACCAGTTTTCCCTCCTCCGCGTCCCAAACGCGGACGGCGTGGCCCGGCTCCGTGACCGCGATGTACTTGCTATCGGGCTACCACACGACAGCGCCGCCGGAGGCAGTACTGGTCGTTCGGAACCGATCGGTCCCCAACCGCAGGACACAACCGGGTGGCAACGGATCGGCGGGCGGGTCACCCCGGGGCGGATCCGCGGCGGTAAGTGCCTGCCGGGGAGGTGTCCCGACGGAGAATTCGACGACGAGTACCGTGAGCTACAAGAAAGCCGGGGTTCGCATGTCCACACCCCGCGTGCATCATCGAAGGGTTACGAATTGTCGCAAACGTTCGGGAACGTCGCACCTGAATTCTCACCAACTGTTGCGTTCACCGTGCGGAGACAATTAGGAAGGATGGCAGAGGACCCCTGCGGCGCACATAATGGTCCCACCCGAACCCGGTGGGCCGCCGATGCGTCCTCCTCCGGGCCACACACTCGCGGGGCGACATGGACTCGGACGTTGTCATCGGCATCGACCTCGGCACCACCAACTCGGCGGCCGCGTTCCTCGGGCCGAGCGGCCCGGAGATCATCCCGAACGCGGTCGGCGGCCGGCTCACCCCCTCGGTGGTCGGGATCGACGGGTCCGGGGCCGCCGTCGTCGGGGCCGCGGCCCGCGAACTTCAAGTGGTCCACCCGGACCGCTGCGCCAGCCTGTTCAAGCGGTACATGGGGACCGACCACACGCTCACCCTCGCGGGCCGCTCGTACGCCCCGGAGGAACTGTCGGGGCTCCTCCTGCGGTCCCTCAAGAGCGACGCCGAGGCCGCGTTCAAGCGGCCGGTGACGCGGGCCGTCATCACCGTGCCCGCGTACTTCAACGACCGGCAGCGGAAGGCGACCATCGCGGCCGGGCGGATCGCCGGGTTCACCGTCGAGCGGATCCTCAACGAGCCCACCGCGGCCGCCATCGCGTACGGGTTCCACGAGGCCGGGGAGGACAAGAAGGCGCTCGTGTTCGACCTCGGCGGCGGCACGTTCGACGTGTCCGTGATCGAGTTGTTCGAGGGCGCGCTGGAGGTCAAGGCGTCGTCCGGGGAGAGCGCGCTCGGGGGCGAGGACCTGACCCGCGCGATCGCGGCCCGGGTGCTCGAGGCCCGCGGGGTCGCGTTCGAGCGGGCCGAGGCCCGGACCCCGAAGCTCGTGGCCCGCCTCATCCAGCAGTGCGAGCGGGCCAAGTGCGCCCTGAGCCGCGAGCCGTGGGTCACGGTCCGGGTCCCCGGCGACGACGGCGAGTTCACCGCCGCGTCGGCCGAGGTCCGCGTGGACCGCGAGCAGCTCGAGCGGTGGGTCGAGCCGATCCTGGCCCGGGTCGAGCCCCCGATCCGCCGCGCCCTGGGCGACGCGAAGCTGACCAAGAACCAGCTCGACGAGGTGATCCTGGTCGGCGGGGCCACCCGGATGCCGCTCGTGGTCCGCCGGGTCACCGAGCTGCTCGGCCGCGAGCCGCGGCGGCGGCTGAACCCGGACGAAGTGGTCGCGCTCGGGGCCGCGGTCCAGGCCGGGCTCGTCGGCCGGGCCGCGGCCGTCGAGGACCTCGTCGTCACCGACGTGGCCCCGTTCACCCTCGGCGTCGAGATCTCCAAGCAGTTCGGCACCGAGCGCCGGGACGGGTACTTCGACGCGGTGATCGACCGCAACACCACCGTCCCGGTGAGCCGGGTGAAGCGGTACTCGACGGTCCACCCGAACCAGACGTCGATCGTCGTGCAGGTGTACCAGGGGGAGTCCCGGCGGGCGGCCGAGAACCTGCGGCTCGGCGAGTTCGAGGTGAAGGGCATCCCGCCCGGCCCGCCCGGGGAGGGCGTGGACGTCCGGTTCTCCTACGACCTGAACGGGGTGCTGGAGGTCGAGGCCACCGTGGTCTCGACCCGCAAGACGGTGACGCACGTGATCGCCAAGCACGCCAGGGGGATGACCGAGGACCAGATCCGGGCCGCCGTCCGCGCCATGGCCCGGCTCAAGACCCACCCGCGGGACGAGGAGGCGAACCGGCTCGTGCTGCTCCGCGCCGAGCGCCTGTACCAGGAGCTGCCGGCCGAGCTGCGCCAGTCCCTCACGATGCTCCTCGACGGGTACGAGACGGCCCTTGAGGGGCGGGACAAGGAAACGATCGCCCGGTACCGCGGGGAACTCGAGCTGTTCCTCTCGGCCCACGACCCGTCCGACGACGCGACCGGGGGGACCGCATGAGCGCCGACCTCCGGACCGCGGCCGCGGCCGCCCTCGGCGTCCCGCCGGACGCCCCCCCCGCCGCCGCCGTCGGCGCGTTCCTCGTCTCCCTGCCCGGCGACGAGTTCGTCCCGTCGCCCGAGCGGGTCGCGGCGGTGAACGCGCTCGCGCTCGCGGCCGCGCCCGTCGACCCGGACACCGACCTCGGCCCGGCCGCGGCGGTCGGGGACTTCGCCCGCCGGTTCTGGTCGCTGCCCCCGGCCGAGCGCCGCGAGGAGTGGGCGGCGCTCGGCGCGGGCGTGCCGCCGGGGCCGCTCACGGAGCGGCTCGCGGCCCTCCGCGCCGGGCTGGACGTGACCGCGGAGCCGGTGCCGGACGCGGCCGCGGAGGAAGTCGCCGGCGTCGCCCGCGAGTTGTTCGTGCTCCCGCCCCGCGCCCGCGCCGTTCGCCGGAACGAGTGGCTCGTGGCGAACGCGCCCCGGCACGGCGAACTGGTCCGCGGTGCGGCGGCCCTGGGTCACATGGCCCCCGCCTCGGCCCGCCTCGACCCCCAGTTGATGCGCCGCCTCTCGCCCGGGTTCGACGCGGCCGGGTTCGCGGCCGCCGCGTCCGAGGGCACGCTGGAGAGCTTCGCCCCGCGCGACCCGGTCGAGGCGTCACGGGCGTGGTACGCGGACGACGGCCCGACCGAGGAGATGGTCCGGGCCGCGAGCGCCTCCCGGCGTGCGGCGGCCCCCGCGGCGGCCGCGGGCAGCGGGTGCGGCGGCCCGTGGATCGCCGTCGTGATCGTCGTCACGATCCTGCGCGGGCTCATGTCGCTCTCGTCGAACCGCGCCCCGGACCCGGCCCCGGTCACGCTGCCTCCGGGCGGTTCGTACCGACCGGCACCGCCGCCCGAGTACAAGCCGCGGCCGGGGGGCACGCGCACGCCGTCGGACGGCGCGTTCTTCACCGTCACCGAGATTGCGAACTACCGAAGCTACGAGCAGTTGCCCCGTCGCGACCCGCCCCCGAGGTACGACGACTGGGTGCGGTGCGGGCGGCCCGCCCTGGCCGGCTGGCACGAACCGCGGTGGGGTCCGCTCGACGGTACAGCCCCGCCGGCAACCAAACGCTGACCGCACCCGTTGAGCCCCCCCATGCCCGACGAACTCCCCGACGACCCGGAGCGGTGGCCGCGCGACCCCTACGAGTTGCTCGGGGTGAGGCACACCGCCACCGAAACGGACCTCAAGCGGGCCTACACCCGCCTCATCCGCCGGTTCAAACCGGAGCGGTTCCCGGACCAGTTCCGCCGCGTCCGCGAGGCCTACGAGGCCGCGCTCGACGCCCTGAAGTGGCGGTCGCGGTTCGACCTGTCGGACGATCCCGACCCGCCGGCCGAGCCGCTCCGGCCGCCGGCCCCCGAGGCTGACGTCCCGGAGGCGTACACGGCCGACGCGGCCGACCCGCGGGCGCACCGGCCCGGCGACCCCGTGGACGAGGCGTGGGCGCTGGCCGCGCGCGGGGAGTTGCACGCCGCGTACTCGCGGCTGGTGGAGTTGGCGACAGTGCGGGCCGACGCGCCCGCGGTCCCGCTGCGGCTGTACTGGCTCCTCGCGCTCCGCCCGGCGCTCGACGCCACCCGCACCCGCCACCTCTGGCTGGCCGCGGCGCTGGACCGCGCCCGGCTCACCGGGGCGGCCGCGGACCTGTACCAGCGCGAACTGGAGGCCGACCCCGACGCCGCGCTGTTCGGGCCGTACGCGCGGCTCCTCGACGCCGGGGCCGCGCCGGGGCCGCTCCTGCGGGCGGCGCGGATGCGGCTCGCGGCCGCGGGGGCCGCGCGGGCGCTCGTGCGGGTCGAGGTCAATCTCGACGCCCTCGCCCCGCGAGCCGATCAGTTCGACGAGACCGCTTGGCTCGGGTACCTCGTAGGGGTCATGGGGGTCGTGGGGTTCGAGCGGGGGCACCCGGCGCGCGTGAAATGCGCGGACCTGATCGCCGGACTGAAGCACCTCCAGCTCCGCGTGGCGTGGGCGTTCGACCAGCTCGACGAGCAGGACGCTGTGTTCAACGCGTGGTGGCGGGCGCACGCCGCGCCCGACCCGGTGCGGGACGTGGTGCGGGACGCCTGGGCGGGGCCTCCGGCCGGGTGGCGGCGGGCCGCGCACCGGGCGGCCGCCTGGGTGCGGTCCGACCCGGACGCCGCGCTCCGGCAACTGGACGCCGCGGCCGCGGTGTCCGACGCGCGACCGCTCCTGGACACCTTCGGGCAACTCCTCGCGGCCCACGCCCGGTTCGACCGGTCCCACTCGCCCGGTGTGGTCCGCGGTCTCGTGCGGCAGTTCCTGGCCACTGCGCGCGCCCGCGACTACCGGTCCGTTCGGTCCGAGTTGCTGCAGCTCCTGCTCTGTGAGTTCGTGGACCCGGCGGAGTTGGTACACGCCTGCTCCGTTGACACGGACCGCCCGGCGCGCGAGTTCGCCCGCGAGGTGCGGGGCGACGCCGCACTGCGACTCGTTTGGCTCACCGCCACAGTCGATTGTTGATGGTTCACTGTCGAGTTGGGTGAGCCCCCTCGCGCGTGAACCGGTTCGGTTGCGGG
This sequence comes from Gemmata sp., assembly GCF_051859125.1. Lineage (NCBI taxonomy): Bacteria > Pseudomonadati > Planctomycetota > Planctomycetia > Gemmatales > Gemmataceae > Gemmata > Gemmata sp. Next base: position 47,258 of record NZ_JBHYGG010000046.1, on the reverse strand, counting down.
TTTTGTGTACAGCTACTTTTGGCCGTCCGGTTAACACCTCACAGTTCGAGGAGTGTGACACTCGGACACCGAGAGGTACTCGAAACTTCCGCCGGTTAACCCTCGCGCGACGCCCTCATCTTGCGATCCCCTAAAAATCGCTCACGGTGGTGCGGCTCACGCGCGAAGGCACGAGAGGTGTTCCGCTCGGGGAGGTCTGCGCGAACCGCCAGGCGGAGGCGTTCAGGTTCGGGGCCCGCGGGCCGACCCGCTTCGCCTCGCACCCGTCTGCCTCAAGCACCGTGTCGAAGTCGTCGGCGTACTCTGTGTCGTGATCGATCAGCAGGCGCTTGGCCAGCAGCCCCCACCCGCCATCCGCATCAAGGCGTTCCGGGCCTGCGCTGCGTGACCCGGGGACTCGCGGGGTTCGCCGAGACGCCGGTCACGAACGCGTGGCGCGTACACTGACCCCCTTGCGTGGAGCTCCAACCGGAACCGCGGTTCTGAGCCTTGCGGTACTCGGCCACTCGGGCCGACTCCTCGCTCGTTGTGGCCTGGCCTGCGCACACAATCGCCGCACAAATTGCAGGGGTGCCCACCACCCCGAGCCGAGACACTGCGCAGTAGTCTCGGAAAGCACCAGAGTTCCCGAACGTGCGATGCCATTTGAGCAAGTCTTTAAACTCGCAAGCAAATCAACCACCGACGGGATCTCTCCTGCCGATCACACCTGATCGCTCAGCCCTGAGTCCCGGAGCCGGGAACGTGCGCGGCTCAACCTCGCCCGCAGAACCGCCGGGGTGCACTCCAGGGCCGCCGCGATCTCGACCGTGCTGTACCCTTGCGCGAGCAACTCCAGCGCTCTCCGGTCGAGTCCGTCGACCTCGCCCAAGATGTGTGCAAGGAGATCGTCGGACTCCGCTCGCGACGACGGGGGCGGAACGGTGCGGTCGACGGGGTCCGCGTCCGGATCGAGTGCGGACGGGCGCTTCCGCTGAGCCGCGCGCTGGACCTTGTGCCGGAGGACCGTCACGGCGAGCGCCAGCAACTGGCCCTCGTCCGAGAACGTGTACCGGCCGTCCCGGAGTCCGGGCAGCAGCGCGCGGTGAACGGACTGGACCAGATCGACCGAATCGAGGGCCTGTCGGAGCGGCGACCGAAGAAGCGCGCGGGCCGCGAGCCGGACCCGCGACTCGTACCGGCGGAGGAGGTCCGTCAGCGCGGCGGAATCCCCTTTACCGGCCCGGCTGAGCAGGTCGGCGAGATCGTCCCGACTTGTCGACGGTTCGCCCACGCGTTCTCCGACTCGCGGCGCTCTGGGGACGTATATTACTTTACCTGGCTGGCCCCACTTCTGCTAACCGGAACAGGCCGATGTTGAACCCGCGACCCCGGTCCCCGGTGGCGGCCTGGTGCGAGGAGTTGGACCGTCGCCTCTCGGCGGGCGAGCCCGTTCGGGCCGAGGACTACCTGGTCCCCGAACTGGACGCGGAGGACGCCGTCGAACTGGTGTACGCCGAATTCGTGTGCCTGGAGCACCTCGGCCGCGGGCCGGACCCGAACGAGTACCTCGTTCGGTTCCCGGGCATCCGACCTCAACTCGAAGAACAATTTCTGGTTCACCGGGCGATCTGGGGCGAGTCGAAAACGCCCTCGGCGATCGGCCCCTACGACCTCGTTCGCGAAATCGGCCGGGGCGCCCGCGGGGCCGTGTTCGCGGCGCGGGACCGGCGCGACGGGCGGACCGTGGCGGTCAAACTCCTGCTCACCGGCGAGTACTCGACCGCGGACGACCTGGCACTGTTCCAGCACGAGGCGGCCGTCCTGGCCCGCCTCGACCATCCGAACTTGACCCGGATCTACGAGGCCGGGTTGGCCGACGGCCGGCCGTACCTGGCGCTCGAGTACATCGACGGCCCGCCGCTCTCGCGCGCCCTCGGGGCGTTCGGGCCCCCGGTCGCCGCGGCCGGACTGGTCGAGACCCTTGCGCGGGCGGTCCACCACGCGCACCTTCAGGGGGTCGTCCACCGCGACTTGAAGCCCGGCAACATCTTGTTGCAACTCGGCGGCAAGCAAGGGGCGGACGGTACCACGTCGCCGCCCGGTGACCAGAACCCGGTGCTCACCGCGACGCCCAAGGTGTCCGACTTCGGGCTGGCCCGGGTCCTCGACGCGAGCAACCACCGCACGCGAACCGGGCACATCGTCGGGACGCTCGCGTACATGGCCCCGGAACAGGCGGCGGGGTCGGCCCACCGTGCCGGACCGGCCGCCGACGTGTACGCCCTGGGGGCGGTCCTGTACGAGTTGCTCACCGGCCACGCGCCGTTCGGTCCGGACCCGTCCGCGGCCACGATCCACCGGATCCTGTACGAACCGCCCGCGGGCCCGAGGCGGCTGAACCCGGCCATGCCCCGGGACCTCGAAACCGTCGTTTTGAAGTGCCTGGAGAAGAACCCGGACCACCGCTACGCGACCGCCCTCGTACTCGCCGACGACCTGCGCCGGGTCCTCGCCGGGAAGCCGATCGCGGCCCAGCGCGTGGGGCGGGCCGAGGCCCTGCGCCGCTGGGTCGCCCGGCGGCCGGCACCCGCGGCGCTGATCGCGGTCGTGGTGCTCGCCACCGTCGGGTTGGTCGTCGGGGGGCTGTACTACAACGCCCGCCTCCGCGCCGCCCTCGCCGAGTCCGAAGCCCTGCAGCACCAGACCGCGGTGGCACTCGCCGAAACGGACTCGCTGCGGGCCGACACCCGGCGGCAGCTCGACGACACCCGCCGCGTGTTGTTCGCCCACCAACTCGCACAGCTCCCCGCCCTGTGGTTGCGGGAACCGATCCGGGCCCGGCAACTGCTCGGTGACGAGAAGCTGTGCCCGCCCGAGTTGCGCGACTTCACCTGGCACTACTTCCAGAACCAGTGCGCGCTCGGCGAGCGCTCGTACGAGGCCGCCCACCCGGGCGGGACGCGGGCGGTGGCGTTCCTGGTGGACGGCCGCCTGGTCAGCGGCGGTGCGGACGGTAAACTCCGCTACTGGCCCGCCCCGGGCTCCCAGGCGAAGCCCGGACCGGCGGTCGCGGCCCACGGCAAGCCCGTCACGGGCGTGGTGGTGTGCGGGGACCGAATCGTCGCCACTTCGGGCCAGGACCGCACGGTGAAGGTGTGGGAGATCGAGAAGCCCAAGCCGCTCCGCACGATCACGGTGCCGGCCGCGGTGAACGGCCTGAGCGCCGACCGCCGGAACCACCTCTTGGCGGGAGCGTGCGGCGACGGCGTGGTGCGCGTGTGGGACCGGGAGTCGGGTCGCGAGGTCGCGGCCCTCGCGGCCTCGTCCGACCCGGTCACGTCGGTGGCCTTCGGCGCCGAAGGGCGCCTCATCGCGGCGGGCGCGAAGGATGGGTCCGTCCGGCTGTGGGACCTGACGTCCCGCACGGCGAAGGTGATCGGCACCGAGCACTCCGGGGCCGTCGTCGGACTGGCGTTCGCCCCCGACGGGAAGTTTGTGGTTTCCACCACCGAGCGCGGGGAGGCTCGGGTGAACGACCTTCTCACAGGAGCCGCGCGCGACCTCCGGGGGCACCTGATGCCGGTCCGGGGGGCGGTGGTGTCGCCGGACAGCGAACGCATCCTCACCGGCGGCGACGACACGTACCTGAAAGTGTGGGACACCGCCACCGGGCAGGAGTTAACCAACCTGATGCGGCGCGACGTGTCCGCGGCCGCGTGGTCGCCGGACGGCCGGTGGGTCGCCGCGGGGAGCCGCGACGGGCGGCTGTGCGTCTACCAACTGCCGACGTTCCCGCCGGCCGCCGCGTACCGGCAGCCGACGAACGTCGGGGTCCTCGCCGCGCTCCCCGGCGGGGGCATCGTGACGGCGGACCGGGTGGGAGAGGTGCGGGTGTGGGGCGCGGCCGCCGCGACTCCGTCCGCGAGGTTCGTGGTGCGCCCGCACGATGCCGGGCCGGTCCGCCCGCAGGCCGTTCTCGGGGGCGGGGCACCCGCCCTGGCCGTTTCCCCGGACGGTGGGACCGTTGCGATCGGTGCCGGGGGCGGAGAAGTGGTGCTCTGGGACGCGACCCGTCGGACCGAAACGGGCCGGTGGACCGGACACGACGGGAACGTCGCGGCGGTCGCCTTCCACCCCGGCGGGGGGGTTCTCGCGACCGGGGGCGTTGATGCCCGTGTGCGCCTGTGGGACGCCGGCACCCGGAAGCCGGTCCGCACCCTCGAGGGGCACACCCGCGGCGTTCTGGCGCTGGCGTGGTCCGCCGACGGCAAGCGGCTCGCCTCCGGCAGCGAAGACAACACCGTCCGGCTCTGGGACGCGGACACCGGGCGGCTCGAACGGGAGTTGAAGGGGCACACAATGTGGGTGCTCAGTGTGGCCTTCAGCCCCGACGGCCGGGCGCTCGCGTCCGGGAGCCGGGACCGCACCGTGCGCCTGTGGGACCTCGACGGCGGCCAACCGCCGGTGGTCCTGTCCGGGTACACGAACTGGGTGTACTCGGTCGAGTTCTCGCCGGACGGCCGCACCATGGCGACCGGGTCCGGGCACTACTCGATCGACACGCCGGGGGAGGTGAAGTTGTGCGACCCGGGTGCGGGGTACGTTCGGGCGATCCTGACCAACGCCCACGCGCCCGTTGCGTTCAGCCGCGACGGCACCCGGCTGCACGTCGGGGTCCGGGGCGGCGTGGCGGAACTGGTCGGCGCTACTTCTTCCCCGGGGCCTCGACCTTGATGAGGATCTCGGTCGCGTCCGGCTTCACGGTGACCTTCAACCCCGACGATTCGGCGTTGCTGTACTTCGCCGCGACGACCGGTTTGGCGGGCGCCGCGCTGTCCGTCGCCGGGAGCGGCACGACCGTGACGTCGTGCTCGCCCTCGATCACCCCGTCCTTGTCGGTGAACGTCGTCAACTCGAACGTCCCGTCCGGGTTGGCCATCCCGCGGGCCGGGATCCGCTTCCCGTCGTGGGTCGTTTGCAGAACGACCGTCGCCCCGGGGACGGGGGTGCCGTCCTCGTACACGAGCCGGCCCGGAATGCGGTACGTCTTGGGGGTCGCGTCGCCGCAACCCGAGAGGCAACAGAGCGCCAGGAAACAGGCCGGTCCCAGCGGCCGGCGGTGGAAGCGGTGGGTCATGAGGGTACCGGTGGGGCGAAGTGAGAAGGAGCCGACGCCGTCCGGGCCGCGGACGGGATCCGCGGCCCGGGAGTACGAGTTTGGCAGCGAACGGGACCGCGACACGGGGCTCAGTACTCGCCCGACGGAACGGTTCCGACGGCGCGGGTCGTGAGCCGCGCGAGGGTGACGGAGTCGATGTTGAACTTCAACGTGCGAACGCTCCCATCGCCCCAGACGAAGTTCACCGAGCCGGTGTGCCAGCTCCCGAAGACCGCGAGGGCCTGGCCGCCGACGTCGTCGGTCGGCCCGTTGCCCATCGGCCACTCGGCCCCCGACCCGCCGCTCGTGCCCCCGGCGACCCGCATGAACGAGTACGCGAACCCGCCCATGATCGGGCCGTCGCCGCCGCTGTCCCTGCCGACGTCCACCATGCGGACGTGCTTCTCGCCGATCATGAGCGTCGAACTCAGCCCGTCGGTCACCGACGTGAGACTGGTCTGACTCTTCCAGTTGGCCGCCGACCCCGACGTGCCGGTCGCGACGACGATCATCCCGGCCGCCGAGGCGCGGCGGAACGGCGGGTCCCGCCCGTCCGGCCCGTCCACGCTCGCGTAGTCCCCGAGCGAGCCGGCCTGCCCGGTCGCGGTGGCGTCGTGCTGCGTCGAGAGCTGGCTCGCCGAGCGGCGGCTCGGGCACTGGTACACGGGAATCGTCGCCTGGAGCGCCGCGGCCGGCTGTGCCGAAACCATGGCGGTGGGGTTGAACTGCTTGAAGACGTTGTCCTGCTCGATGAACGGCAGGATCAGGACCGGCCAGGCCAGGTAGCGGTACTCGATCCGGGCCGGCGGCAGCTTCCCCAACGCGTCGTGGTAGCTGTGGACCGCGATGCCGATCTGCTTGAGGTTGTTCTGGCACTTCATGCGTGCCGCCGCCTCGCGAACCTTCTGAACCGCGGGGAGGAGCAGCCCGATCAGGATGGCGATGATGGCAATGACGACCAGCAGTTCGATGAGCGTGAACCCTCGCTGTTGGGGACGAGACATGAGCGGACACTCCGGAGAGGACGGGGATGGAGACAAATGGATGCCACGAACGCGGGCGAAGGGATCAACCGGTGACGAGCCGCGTGAACGGCTCGCCCTCGTTCAGGGTCGGCCGCTCGGGCCGGCCCTTGTGCTTGTAAACCAGCTTCATGTGGTCGGCCCCCAGCAGGTGCAGCCAGGTCGCGTGCAGGTCGTGGACGTGGAGGCGGTCCTCGACGGCGTGCAGCCCGAGCTCGTCGGTCGCGCCGTACGCCCGCCCGCCCCTCACCCCGGCCCCGGCCATGAGCATCGTGAACCCGTACGGGTTGTGGTCGCGCCCGTTGCCCTGCTCCGATTGCGGCGTGCGGCCGAACTCCCCGCCCCACACCACCAGGGTGCTGTCGAGCAGCCCCCGCCGCTTCAGGTCCGCGAGCAGCCCGGCGACCGGCTTGTCCATGCTCTTGCACAGGGCCGCGTGGTTCTTGTCGAGACCGGAGTGCGAGTCCCACTTGCTGCCGGCACCGTGGTAGAGCTGAACGAACCGCACCCCGCGCTCGACCAGACGGCGGGCGAGCAGGCACTGCCGGCCGAAGGTCTCGGTCTCTTTCTCGTCGGCCCCGTAGAGGGCGAGCGTTTCGGCCGACTCCTTCGACAGGTCGACCGCGTCGGGCGCCTCGGCCTGCATCCGAAACGCCAGCTCGTAGGCCCGGATGCGTGCGTCGAGTTCGGTCTGTTCGGGGCGCGCCTCGGCGTGCCGCTGGTTGAGCTTCGCGAGGAACTCGAGCTTCTGCTTCTGCCGCACGTTCCCGACGCCGGACGGCGTGTGCAGGTTCGGGATCGGCTCCGGCCCGGCGTTCAGCCGCGTGCCCTGGTAGACCGCGGGCATGAAGCCGGCGCCCCAGTTCCGCGGCCCGTTCACGACGGGCGCCGCGTTGTCCTGCATGACCACGAACGCCGGCAGGTTGGTGTTCTCGGTGCCGAGCCCGTAGCTGACCCAACTGCCGAGCGACGGCCGGCCCGCGAGGACGCTGCCCGTGTTCATCTGGCACACGCCGCCGGAGTGGTTGATGCCGTCCATCCAGCACGACCGGACCACCGCCAGGTCGTCGGCGCGCGTTGCCAGGTGCGGGAGCCAGTCGGAGAACCACAGCCCGCCCTTGCCGTGCTGCTTGAACGTCCGCTTGCAGCCCATCAGCGGGGCGTCGTTCTCGCCCATCGCGAGGATCACCGGCTTGAACGTGCCGGGCAGCTTCTGGCCGTGCAGCTTGTTCAGCAGCGGCTTCGGGTCGAACAGGTCGATGTGGCTCGGGCCGCCTTCCATGAACAGGAAGATGACCGACTTCGCTTTGGCCGCGTGGTGGGGTTGCTTGGCCGCGAGCGGGTCGGCCGCCTTCGCTCCGGCGGCGTGCGCGTCGCGGCCCAGCAGCCACGACAGCGCGACGCCGCCGAACTCGGCCCCGCCCCGGATCAGGGCGTCGCGCCGAGAAAGCGGTCGTTCGACGTGAGGGAGAGAGGGCCCCATCGCGAAACCTCAGTCGATGTAAAGGAACTCGTTCGCATTGAGCAAGGAGTGGCAGAAGTCGGTCCAGCCCTTCCGCCGACTGTCGGGGGTCACGGCGTTGCGTGCGAGTCCGACTTGCTGCTTCAGGAACTCGAGCGCCTCGGCGGCCTCCTCGGTGGTCGGCGAGCGACCGAACGCACGCCGGTACGCTTCAGTTACACCGGCCGCCGCGTCCTTCCCATCGGCGGGCATCACCCGAGCCGCGAACGCCTCAGCACGGGCCAGCGTGCCGGTGCCGTTCATCAGAAGGAGCGCCTGTGTCGGGGTAACGGTGATGTTGCGGCGGGCACAACCCGAGATCCCGTCGGCGGCGTCGAACGAGGCGATCAGCGGGTCCGGGGAGTTGCGGAGAACGCGGGTGTAGATGGATCTGCGCGGCGCGGCGGCCGGCACGGCGGGGCCGCCCGCGTCGAGCTTCAACTCGCCGCTTGTGGCCAGCATCGCGTCGCGCACCTGCTCGGCGTCGAGCCGACGAACCGACATCCGCGACAGCAGCCGGTTCTCGGGATCCGCGGTCCTCGCCGCCCCTTTCGCGCTGCCGACCGACGCCTGCCGGTAGACCGCGGAGGTGACGATCAACCGGTGGATGTGCTTCAAGCTCCAACCGTGCTCGACGAACTCAACGGCCAGCCAGTCGAGCAACTCGGGGTGCGACGGCTTCTCGCCGAGGGTGCCGAAGTCGCTCGCGGTGGCGACCAACCCGGTCCCGAAGTGGCCCTGCCAGATCCGGTTGACCATCACCCGCGCCGTGAGCGGATGATCCTTACTAGTCAGCCACTCCGCGAGCGCGGCGCGGCGCCCGGTCGAGTCCGGGCGCGCCCGAATCAGCGGTGGGCTTGCACCCAGGACGACCGGGAACGCGGGCTCGGCCGCCACGGCCTTCTTCCGCCCGCCGGGAATGAGCACCTCGGCCGCGTCCGGCCCGAGGTCGCGTGCGACCATCGCCATCGGGGCGACGGGCTTCGTGGCGGCATCGAGTTCCTTCTTGAGCGCGTCGTACTCGTCCTTGTGCTTGCCCAGGCGGGACGGGGCGCGGTCGAGTTCCAGTTCCCGCACCTGGCGCATCGCCAGCTCGTACAACTGCCGCTCGCCGGGGGTGCGCTCGGCCGCGGGCTTGTGGATCACGGCCTGGATCTCGGGCGGGTACTTGTCGCCCGCGTTCGCCTGGATCTTCGCGAGCACCGGGCCGAGGAGCGCGGCCATCTTCTCGCGGAGGGGTGCGGTCTTCGCGTCCCACGCGGCGAGTTCCGCTTCGTACTCCGCCCTCGCCGCGGCCGACGGGAACACGGGTTCGTCGACGAACCGGAGGCCCGCGAAGAACGATTGCAGCGAGAAGTAGTCCTTCTGGAGGACGGGGTCAAACTTGTGGTCGTGGCACCGGGCACAGCCCAGTCCGAGCGCGAGGAAGGCGTCGGCCGTCACGTCGGTGATGTCGTTCTGGATCGCGGCCCACTGACCGCGCACGTCCTTCTGGTTGTACTCGTACTGTCCGAGGCGGAAGTACCCGGTGGCGATCAGAGCGTTCGGATCGTTCGGGTACAGTTCGTCGCCGGCCAGTTGCTCCCGCACGAACCGGTCGTACCCGGTGTCGGCGTTGAACGCCCGGATCACGTAATCGCGGTACCTCCAGGCGTGCGGCCGTGCGGCGTCGGCGCGGTAGCCGTCGCTCTCGGCGTACCGAACCACGTCGAGCCAGGCCCGCGCCTGGCGCTCGCCGTACCGCGGACTCGCGAGCAACTTCTCTACGAGTTTCTCGTACGCGTCGGGCGACCGGTCCTCGACGAACGCCGTCACTTCGGCCGGTGCGGGCGGCAGCCCGATCAGATCGAAGGTGAGCCGGCGAATGAGCGTCTGCCGGTCCGCTTCCCCGGCGTGCGACACCTGTTCGGCGTTCAACCGCTGAGCGATGAAGTGATCGATCGGGGTCCTCGCCCAGTTCCCTCCCGCCCCCGGCACCTCGGGGCGCAGCGGCTTCTGGAACGCCCACCACTTGCGGTCGTCGTCGGTAATCAGCCCGGGTTTACGGGCCGCGTGACCACTCGCGCCGCCCGTCTTTGAGGCCCTGCCGCCCCAAACGGCTCCGTCCTTGATCCACTTCGCCAGCACCGCGATCTGCTCGTCGGGCAACTGCTTGCTCGGCGGCATCTTGAGGCCGTCGTGCTTCAGGGCTTGAACGAACAGGCTCTCTTCGGGCTTGCCGGGGACAATGGCCGCTCCCGAATCGCCGCCAGCGAGGAGGGCTTCCCGGGAATCGACCCGCAGGCCACCCTTTTGCTTGTCCGCTCCGTGGCAGCGAAAACAGTGTTCACTCAAGAGTGGGCGGATCGACTCCTCGAAATGATCATCGACCCCGCTCGCGGTCGTGGTCGCGAGGGTAAGGATCACCGCAGCAATGACGAACGACTGGGTGCCAGGTGGCATTCAAGCTGCCTTCAATGAGTGTCGGGAACCTCCGCCACCCACAGAAAGTCACGAAGACCACAAAGCGCACGCAAGAACCCGGAGAAAATCATTGGGCCACCGCAAGAGACATCGCAACCGACGTCGAGTTCTTATTTTGCGAGAAGTGCCCGTGTGAGCAGTGCGGGACAAAGCTGCTCGGCGACTCGCGCGATCGGATCAGGTCCTTGGGCGCCGTCCCGACCCGCTGCCCGAGGCGGCTCCGTCGCGTCCGATCGCGACACGTCCGGTCCCGTGCGGATACACTGACCCGGGCCGGGAGGTGATGGCCCCCTTCAACCATGTTCCCGGGCACTCATCATGCGGGTGATCGCGTTCTCCGTCTTTCTCACGGTGACCGCCGCTGCGGTCGCGTACGTTTCCGTGCGCCTCGTCCGCCCGATGCCGTGGTCGCCCGGGTGGAAGGTCGCCGCCGGCCTTGTGACCGGGAGCATGCTCGTCGTCCCCTTCACATCGATCCTCCTCACGCGGTACGCGGAGGACGCCAGCAACCGCCTGGCGTGGCCGACCGGCGTGATGCTCGCGCTGTTCTCGTTTACCATCACACTGGTGGCCGCCCGGGACCTCGTCCTCGTGTTTGGGAAGGTTGCCGGCCGGGTGGCAGCGGCGGTCAGCGGCACGAGCGACACCCCCCGCGACCCGGCGCGCCGCGCGTTCCTGACCCGGGCCACCAACGCCGCCGCCGTCGCCGCCGCCGGGCTGCTCACCTCGTACGGCGTCTTCCAGGCGCGGCGCCGGCCGCAGATCGTGCGGGTCACGGTCCCGATCAAGGGGCTGCCGGCCGCGTTCGACGGGTTCCGGATCGTTCAGATCACGGACCTCCACGTCGGGCTCACCGTCACGCGCGACTGGGTCGAGGTCGTCGCGTCCGAGGTCAACGCCCTGCGGCCGGACCTGGTCGCCGTCACCGGCGACCTGACCGACGGGTCCGTGGCGTACCTCCGGGACCACGTCGCGCCCCTCGCCGAGATCCGCGCCCCGTACGGCAAGTACTTCGTGACCGGCAACCACGACTACTTCTTCGACGCGGAGGGGTGGGTGGCGGAGGTCGAGCGGCTGGGCTACCGGGCGCTGCTCAACGCGCACGCGGTGGTCGAGAAGGACGGGGCCGCGGTCGTCGTGGCGGGCGTCACGGACCTCACGGGCGGGCAGCACCTGCCCCACCACCGGTCCGACCCGCGGCGGGCCGTCGCCGGCGCGCCGGTCGGGCCCCCCAAGATCCTGCTCGCGCACCAGCCCCTCTCGTTCGCCGCCGCCGAGCCGCTCGGGTTCGACCTCGTGCTGATGGGGCACACGCACGGCGGGCAGTTCTTCCCCTGGAACCTCGTCACCGCAGCCGTACAGCCGTTCCTCCGCGGGCTCTACCGCCGGGGCGGCACCTGGATCTACGTCAGCAGCGGGACCGGGTACTGGGGGCCGCCGGTGCGCGTGGGGACGCGCTCCGAGATCACCGTCCTGACGCTCACCCGCGAGAGCGGGGCGGAGTGATACCAAGTCTGGTTGATGGCTTCCTGTAGCCGGCCTCTGTGAGGCCGGGCCTCGGTGAGGCCCTCAAGCACCGGCCTCACAGAGGCCGGCTACAGAAGAGCCGTGAATCAATCGAACTTGTTATGAGACCTGTCCTTGCGGGGAGCTTTCTGTCCGGTGACGGACTTTGGGCACAGACGGGTTAACGGCGCCCCCCGGGGGCGGTCCCCCGGGGGGCGGCCAGGTCGCCCGAGAATCCCGAGCGATTCGCGGTCCCGCAGGCGCTCGCCAAAGTCTCGGGTTCGGCGGGGTCCACTCGGACCCCGAACGTCTCCCCGATACACTCTCAGCGTCTCGCCCCGAGGCGGACACGCCGGGGAACACGTTTCGGCCGCGAGTTCGGGAACCGGTGCGTCACGCCAGCCCCCGGATCTCGTCGGCCGACAGGACGCGGTTGAACACGAGCAGGTCGTCCACGGCCCCGGCGAGACCCGTCGGCGTCCCGCCCGTGTCGTCGATCCGCCCGACGCTCCGGAACGGCGTCGTCTTCACCCCGGTGCCCGACGTGGCCGACCCGCTCAAGGTGCCGTCCACGTACACCTCGACGCGGCCCGTGCTGTGGTCGCGCGTCAGTGCGACGTGGTGCCACTGCCCGTCGTTCACCGGGGCCGCACTCTTGGCCCCGCCCATGTCGCCGGCCTGCACGCCGATCCGCCCGGAGGCGTCGAGCCAGCCCCAGAACACGTCGTTGCCGTCGCCGGCCGACTCGACCCCCAGCACGCCCGGAGCCTGCCACATCGTGTTGTTGCCCACCTGCGTCGTGCGGAGCCAGAACGCGACCGTTCCCGACGCCCCAAGCCACGGGTTGAGGTCCGCGCCCAGGTCCACGCGGCCCGACCCGTCGAACGACACGGCGGACCCGGCCCCCGGCCGCCCGCCGACCCAGACCGCCCCGCCGACCAGAGTGCCTGCGTTGGCGGACGCCGACCCTTCGGCCGTCGCGGTGCCGGTGCCCTCGTTGAACCGGTACTCGCCGACCAGACCGGCGGGCAGGCCGCCGATCTGCGTGACCTCGACGAACGCGAGCTTGTTGTTCTGCGCCCCGGCCCCGTTGGCGAGCGTGAGCCGGCCGTCGGTCACGGTCACCGTCACCGTGTTGTCGACCCACCGCTGCGCGCTCGTCGGGGTGCCGCTGACCGCGAGGACGCCCTCGGCGGTCGTGCGGAACACGCTGTCGGTGTGGGACGGGTCGCCGGCCACGAGCCGCACGCGGTACGTGCCGTTGGGCACGGCCAGCTCCCACACCGCGTTCGGGTTCTCCGGCTTCTGCAGGTGGATGAGCGTGTCGTACCGCTGGTCCGGCGAGTTCGCGGCGTTGCGGTCCCGGGTCGTCGCGGCGGTGTTCGCGTTCCACCCGTAGGAGTACCCGTTGCCGCGGCTCCCGAACACGGCCCCGGTGTCCGCCAGGTAACCCGCCGGGACCGGCGCGCCGGCGAGCTGGAAGTTGATCCTGGTCGCGAACAGGGCCGCGGCCGCGTACGTCGCGGTGTACGTGGTCGCGGCCGCCGGGGTGCTGATCGTGTGCGTCGCCGCGCCGCCGTCGGACCACCCCTGGAAGGTGTACGTCGTGCCGCCGATCGTCTGCGTGGCGGCCGCGCCGATCGGCCGCTCGAACCCGACCACGCTCTGGAAGGTGGTCGAGGCGGTGTACGGCTGGCCGTCGAGCGTCAGCGTCAGGCCGGTCGGCGCGGACGCGAGGGTGACCGCCGCTACGTTCGGGAGGACGTCGGTGCTGGTCGTGGTCGTCAGCCCGGCCGAGTCGCGGACCGTGAGGGTGACCCGGTACGCCACGTCGGCGAGCGTGTACGGGCCGGACGTGGCCGGGGTGAACGTGCCGCCGGTCGCGCCGCCGAACTCCGGCACGAACGGGCGGACGGCCGGGGTGCCGGTCGCGGTGCTCGTGAGGTACTCGACCTTCCACGTGTACGCCGCCGCGCCGAGGGTGCCGTCCTCGGGGTCGGTCGCGGTCCCGGAGAACGTGACGGTCCGCCCGGCCACGAACTTCCCGTTCGTCAGCCCGGCCGGTAGCGCGATGGCGGCCACCGGCGGGCGGTTGGCGGTGACGGTGAGCGTTGCCGCGGTGCTGGTCGCGGTGCCCGCCGAGTTGGACACGACCGCCCGGTACTGCCCGGCGTCGCCCGCGGCCGCCCCGAGGACGGTCAGCGTCGCCGTGGTCACGCCCGAGAAGTCCGCGCCGTTGGCCAGGTTCGTCCAGGTGCTGCCGACCAGCTTCTGCCACTGGTAGGCGAGCGGGGCGGTGCCGCTGGCCGCCACGGTGAACGTCGCGTTGCAGCCCTCGGTGACCGTCGCGTTCGCCGGCTGCTGGGTGACGGCCGGGGCCGACGAGGCGGTGTACGACACGCGGAACACCTGGTTGCTGCCGCGGGCGAGGTACAGCAGGCTGCCGTCGGCCGCGACCCGCAGGTCGACCGTGGCGGGGGCGCTGGACGCGAACCGCTCGACCGTGCCGGTCGTGGTGTCGAGCACGTTGATCCAACTGTTCACGTAGTCGGCGAAGAAGTAGTCCCCCTGGTACTGGGCCGGGAACTGCGACGCGGCCGGGTTGTAGAACGCCCCGCCGGTGATCGCGAACCCCTGGAACGTGCCACCGCCGTGGCTGTACGCGTACACCGGCTGGGTGAAGCTCGGGTACGTCGTGGAGTTGAAACTCCCCTCCGTGGACGGCCACCCGTAGTTCAGCCCGGCGCCGCCGCGGTTGACCTCCTCCCACGTGTTCTGGCCGACGTCGTTGATGAACATCTCGCTGGTCCCGGGCCGGAACGCGAACGTGTACGGGTTCCGCAGGCCGACCGCCCAGATCGCCCGGTTCGCGCCGGACGTGGTGCCGGCGATCCCCGCGAACGACGTCGGGTTGTCGGCCGGGATCGTCCCGTCCGCGTTGACCCGCAGGATCTTGCCGTGGCGGTTGGCCAGGGACTGGGCGTTGGCCCCGGCGGCGTTGTCGCCGACCGCGATGTAGAGCTTCCCGTCCGGCCCGAAGTGGATGGCCCCGCCGTTGTGGTTGGTCGCGCCGGACAGCGGGTCGAGGTCGAGGATCACCGTCTCGTCCGGCCCGGCCACGGCGGCGTCCGTGTCGACGAACGAGTAGTCGGCCGCGTTGGAGTCGCTGACGGTGAACCGGCTCACCCGGTTGTGCGGGTTCGGGGCGTCGCTGCTGGTGTAGTACAGGTACACCCACTTGTTGGTCGCGTAGTTCGGGTCAAACGCCACCCCGAGCACGCCCCGCTCGCCTTCTGACCGGAGCCCAACGGCCGACAGGTTGGCGACGAGGTCGGCCGCGGTGCTGCCGGGGCGGAACCGCTTCACCCCGCCGCCCTGCTCGAGCACCCACAGGTCGCCGTTCGGGGCGACCTCCATCGCCGTGGCGTTCGAGAGCCCGGCGGCGACCGCCGTCTCGGTGAACCCGGTCGGCAGGGTCGCGGGGGTGATCCGGTCGTCGAGCCGCTCGACGCCCAGACGGGTGCGGGTCGCGGTGCGCGCGCGTGCCATGTACTTCACTCCGGTGCGGGGAGCGCCCGCCGCCGCGCGGGGAGGCGCGGCCGCACGGGCGGTGTGTCGGGGGCGAAGGGTCCGGGGCGGCCGGGGCGGACGTGAGTCCCGGCCGGGGGTCGTCACGACCCCGGGCGAAATGGGCAACCGCGACGGGACCGGAGGGCCGGACCTGCCGCGGGGTGGATTAGAGCCCCGCGATACCTGCTCGTGCAAGTGAATTCTCCCGCACATTTTCTCCCCCGTGGGCCCGCGCCCGGATCACCGACAGCGACCATTTGGGTCGAGCGCTTCCGGCACGCGCAACCGGCCCGCGTGACACACCTCTATTGCCGGGACCGGTCCGGCCGCAGGGTCCGGTTCCGGTACTTCGCGCGGCGATGGTGGAGTTCACAGGTCGAGACCGTTCCATCCCGCCAGAGAGCCGCCGGCGGCCGAGCGAGGGTCGCTGTGGTCACACCCGTCTCGCGCGACGCCGGCCCGAGCCGCACCGGTCCTCCTAAGATCGAAGGGTGGGACCGCCCCGCCGTTCCGCCCTCGATGCCCTCCGCGAGACTCCCGTGGACCGACGCCACTTCGTACTCTCCGTCCCGGCCGCCGCGGCCGGCTCCCGTGTGGCCGCCGCGGAGTCGGTTCCCGACGTCGTCTTCGACGGCACCGCTCCCGGCGGGCCGGTCCGGGCGCGGCACGGGGTCAACGGCGGCCCGCTCGCGGCCGGGGGCCTGCTCGACCTGTCGCCGCGGTGGAAGGAGGCGGCCTTCCCGCTGGCCCGGCTGCACGACGCGCACTGGCCGAACCCGGACGTGGTGGACGTCCACGCGATCTTCCCCGACCCCACCGCCGATCCCACAAAAGCGGAGAGCTACGACTTCGACCGCACCGACGAGTACGTGAAGGCGGTCCACGACTGCGGGGCCGCGATCGTGTACCGTCTCGGCGAGAGCATCGAGCACCAGAGGGCCAAGCGGCACGCCCACCCGCCGAAAGACTTCGACAGGTGGGCGGCGGTGTGCGCCGGGATCGTCCGGCACTACACGCAGGGGTGGGCCAAAGGGCTGAAGCTCCCGATCAAATACTGGGAGGTCTGGAACGAGCCGGACAACCGCCCGAACTGCTGGACCGGGACCGACGACGAGTACCTGCGGCTGTACGTGACCACGGCGGCGACCCTGCGGAACGAGTTTCCGGCAATCAAAATTGGCGGGCCGGGGCTCGGCAACTCCGGCGACCAGAAGGGCGAGCAGTACACACCCACGGCATTCCTGAAGGCGTTCCTGGCGCGGTGCAAGAGGGACGCGGCCCCGCTGGACTTCCTGTCCTGGCACTGCTACACCGCTGACCCGACCGAACTCGTGAGGCGCGCTAGGGGCGTGCGGGCACTCCTCGACGCGAGCGGGTTCAAGCACGCGGAGAGCCACCTGAACGAGTGGAACTACCTGCCGGACGGGAGCTGGTCGGGCATCAAGGCCAAGGAATCAGCGGCCCGCGAGCGGTGGTACGCCCGGGTGGCCAATGAAGAAGGCGCGGCATTCGTCGCCGCCACACTGATTGCCCTCCAGGACGCTCCGCTGGACGCCGCCAACTACTTCACCGCCGAGGCCCCGGGCATGGGCCTGTTCTCGCAGCACGGCACACCGTCGAAGGCCTTCGGCGCGTTCCTCGCGTTCCAGGAGCTGGTCGGACTGAAGCGGCTGCCGGGGCGGTGGCCACCGGGGGTCTGGGCCCTCGCCGGGGTCGGGGAGCAGGCGCGGGTTCTGCTCGCCCGCCCGGGGGGCACGGGCGGCCCGGTGCGGGTCGCCCTCGACCCGGCCCCGTGGAAGGGCCCGACTGGCTACGAGGTGCTGGCGGTGGACGCCAAGCGGGACCTGAGTCGCGTCGGTGGGGGCCGGGTCGACGCGTGCGAGGTGGCCGTGGAACTGCCGGCGCAGTCGGTCTGCCTGGTGCGGCTGTGGCGGGCCGGCAAGCCGTGACCACGGGCGGGTGATCTTCGGATCGGCCGTGCGTCAATCCCGTCCGCCTCGTGCCCCCCGGCGACGCATCCACGTCGCGAGCGCTTCGCCCGCGCCGGTCGGCCGGCGGGTCACCCGCCCGTACACCGCTGGACGAAGTGGAGCAGTTCCTCGGCGCTGAACGGCTTCTGGAGGAAGTCGACCCGCTCCTCGCGGATGCCGTGGCGGAGGACGGTGTCGGTGGTGTACCCCGAGAGGAACCCGACCTTGAGCCCCGGGCGGGCCGCGGTGAGCCGCTCGGCCAGCTCTGGCCCCGAGAGGCCCGGCATCACCACGTCGGTGAGGAGCAGGTCGACGCGGGCGTCGCGGGCCACCGCGTCGAGGGCCTCGGCCGCGCCGCCGGCGAGCAGCACCCGGTACCCCGCCTGGGTGAGCACGAGCTGCGCGAGCCGGCGGATCATCGGGTCGTCGTCCGCGACGAGGACGCCCGCGCCGCCGGCCCGGGGCCGGGCGCGGCGGGCCGGGGCCTCGGCCGGGCGGGGGTCCGGCGCGGCCGCGGGCAGGTACACGGTGAAGCACGTCCCGCGGCCCGGGTGCGTGTCGACCGTGACGGCCCCGCCGGTCTGGCGGACGATGCCGTAGGTCGTGGCCAGGCCGAGCCCGGTCCCCTTCCCGGGCTCCTTGGTGGTGAAGAACGGCTCGAACAGCCGGGCCTTCACCTCGTCGGTCATCCCGGTCCCGGTGTCGGTCACGGTGAGCCGCAGGTACGCGGGGGCGGGCGCGGCGGGGCGGCACGCGGCGGGGAGGTCCGCGGCCTGGACCCCGGCGGTGGCGACCGCGAGCCGCCCGCCGGTCGGCATCGCGTCCCGGGCGTTGAGGGCCAGGTTCATGACGACCTGTTCGAGCTGGCCCCTGTCGGCGAGGACGTGCGGGGCGTCGGGGGCCAGGGCGGTGGCCACGGCGACGTCCTCGCCGATGAGCCGGCGGAGCATCTCGCACAGGTCCGCGACCAGCGCGTTGACGTCCACGGTGGTGGGCCGGACGATCTGGTGGCGGCTGAACGCGAGGAGCCGCCGGGTCAGGTTCGCGCCCCGCTCGGAGGCCCGGCGGATCTCGTCGGCCAGCTCGCTCCCCGGGGCGTCGGGGGCCAGGTCCTCGATGAGCAGGTCTGCGAATACCCGGACCCCGGTGAGGATGTTGTTGAAGTCGTGCGCGATGCCGCCCGCGAGGTGCCCGATCGCGTCGAGCTTCTGGGCCTGCTGCGCGGCGTGCTCGCGGGCCGCGAGCCGGGCCTCGGCCTCCTTCCGGGCCGTGTCGTCGCGGACCGTGCCGATCATCCGCACCGGGCGGCCCGCGTCGCCGGTGTAGAACCGCCCGGCCGCCGCGAGCCACCGGACCGCGCCCCCGGGGTGGACGACGCGGTACTCGTGCCGGAAGTCGCCCCCGGCGGCGCGGCCGGCCGCGAGTTGCCGCTCCAGCCCGGCGCGGTCGTCCGGGTGGACCCGGTCGCCGAAGTGCCGGTGCTCGACCGGGAACGCGGACCCCGGGGGGTACCCGAGCAGCTCGTACAGCCGCGGGGACCAGATCACCCGGTCGGTCTCCAGGTCCCAGTCGTACAGGCCGGTGCTGCCGGCGTCGAGCGCGAGGCGGAGCCGCTCCTCGCTGGCCCGGAGCGTGGCCTCGGCGGCCTTGCGGTCGGTGACGTTCCGCTGCACGGCGATCCAGTGCGAGTGCCCGGCGGCCTCGTCGGGGAGCGGGGCCAAGTCGACCTCGGCCCAGAACGCCGAGCCGTCCTTGCGGCGCGCGACCAGTTCGACCCGGCACGGCTCCCAGGTTTGCAGGCTCCGGGCGAGCCGCTCAGCGGTGGCGGCGTCGGCCGGGGTGCCGGTGAACGCGCACAGGGGCCGGCCCGCGGCCTCGGCCTCCGCGTACCCGGTCTCGGCGGCGAACGCCGGGTTCGCGTACACGACCCGCAGGGCCGCGAACTCGCGGGGCCCGGCGTCGGCGACGAGGACCGGGTCCCGCGCGTACCGGACGATGGCCCGCTTCATGCGGAGCTGATCGGCCGCCTCCTTCTCGTCGGACACGTCGCGGGCCGCGGCCATGATCCCGGTCGGGTGCCCGGCGTCGTCGCGGATCCGGCACAGGCGGACGTCGAGCCACACGGGCCGGCCGTCCTTGCGGGTGTCCCGGTACCGGCCCGAGAACGGGGTGCCGGCCTGGACCGAGGCGATCAACTCGGCCGCGGCCGCCCGGTCCGCGTCCGGCACCCGGGCGATGATGTGCCGGCCCACCATCTCGTCGGCTCGCCACCCGAGGGTCCGCTGCGCGCCGTCGTTCCAGAACGTGACGACCCCGTCGAGGTCGGTCACCACGACCGCGTCGTGGACCTGCTCGAACAGGATGTTCTGGTACCGGCGGAGCACCTGGGACTGGTACTGGTACGCGGTCGCCATGACCTCCAGGAGGTCCGGGCGGAGCACCTCGGTGGCGACGGCCCGCTCGGCGTGGGTCCACGGCCGGGACCGTTCGCGGACCTCGGTGACCCACGCGCGGAACGACCGCCGCGGGCCGAGCCGGGCCAGCGCGCCCTCGCCCACGAGCCCGTTGCGGTAGTCCCCGGCCCAGGTCACCGTGGCCGCGTGCTCGCCCCGGAACCAGAGGATCCACCCGTGCGCGGCGTTCGGGATCCGCAGGGCCAGCACCCCGGGCGCGGTCCCGGCCAGGTGCGCGAATTCCGGGGCCGCCTCGCCGAGCCGGTCGGTCACGAACACGTCCGGCCCCGGGCGGTCGAGCCACGCGACCAGTGCCCGCAGGTCGCCCCGGCCCGGGGTCGCGCCGCGGACCGCCCACTGGCCCCCGTGCCACACCGCCATGCCGGTCGCGCCGAGCACCTCCATGAGCCCGAACTGCGGGTCCGTGAGCCCGTCCCCGAGCCGCTCGTACCCCAGGAGCAGTTGGGGCAGGAACCGGAGCAACCCGCGGGCGTCGGTCACCCCCCGGGACCGGGTGCCGCCCTCCTGCGCCGCGACCTGGACCGCGATCAACTTCCCCAGCGCCCCGGCCAGCGCGACCCACGACCCCGGGGGCCGGAGCGGGCCGACATGGTGGCACGCGATCATCCCCCACAGCCGCCCGTCGCGGACCACCGACGCGACGAGCGTCCCGCGGACCCCCATGTTCCCGAGGTACTCGCGGTGGACCGGGGACATGGCCCGCGACACCGCCGGGGACAGGTCCAGGGGCGGCGCGTCGGCAGGGACCAGCGGCACCGGGTCGGCGGCCGCGTCCGCGAGCACCCGGACCCGCGTGCGGAGGTACAGCGCCCGCGCCTGGGGCGGGATGTCGGCCGCCGGGAAGTGCTGGTTCAGGTAGCTGTCTACCCCGGGGGCCAGTGCCTCGGCGATCACCGCCCCGTTCCAGTCCGCGTCGAACCGGTACGCCATCACCCGGTCGTACCCGGCCAGCGAGCGGAACCGGTCCACGACCGCCTGGCAGAACGCCTCGGTGCCGCACCCCTCGGCGAGCAAGTCCGACAGCCGCTCGACCGCGGCGGCGACTGCGCCCTCGGGGAGCGGGCTGCCCTCGGGCACGCCCGGGAGCGGCACCGGCAACTCGACGAGCCCCGCGCCCCCGCACCGGTGGACGAGGGCCGGCCCGGAGGTGCCCGCAACCCCCTCCACCGCGGCGGACCCGCCGGGCGGGAGCGCGTCGAGGGCGGCGGCGAACCGCGCGGCGTCGGCGGGCGAGAAGAGTTCGCCCAGGGACCGGCCGAGGACCGCGTCCGGGTCGCGGCCCAGTGCGGCGGCCGCGTTGGCGCTGCACCGGGTCACGGTCCCGCGGTCGTCGAGGGCGAGGAGCACCGCGAACGGCTGAACCGCCCCGGGCGCGTGGATCGGCTCGGCGGCGCACCGTTCGAGTGCGGGGGCGAGCGGGTCGTCGGGCGGGGGGGCGTGCATCGGCAGGCGCACGGGGGTGCGGGGGGCGCGGGAACTTCCCTCCGGGAACTGTACCCCCTCGGCGGCCGGGGTGCGATGCTCAACTTCGTTCACGGCCGCGCTCGGGTCGGGAAAGGTGGTTATCGTCCTGCCGAGATCCGCAAGAGATGGTCGGCGAGCCGCCCCTTCGTGGCGCTCAAGTTCGGGGTGGCTGGCCTGCCGCTGGCACTCGGTCTGTTGTGTAGCCGGGGTCTGTGACCCCGGACGCTCACGGAATCCCAGAAGCGCCGGCCTCACAGAGGCCAGCTACAGAAGACAAACCACGTGCCCTTGGGCACCCCGCCCGCGGTCCGAGGCGAGTGTCTCACGGCTAACTTGACCGCGATGATGGCGGCCCGGTCACGCCACTCCGGCCGCGGCGAGGGACTGGGCCAGTTTTACGAGGTCGGCCCGGAGCCGCCCGTAGTCCGGGTACCGGTCGTCGGGCGACTTCTCCATCATCCCGAGCACCACCCGCGACAGATCGGCCGGGACGCTCGGGGCGACCTCGTGCGGGGGCACCGGGGCGGACCGGAGGTGCTGGAGCAAGACCTCCTGGGCCGACCGCCCGGTGAACGGGAGCCGCCCGGTCACGAGCTGGTACAGGGTGCAGCCCAGCGAGTACTGGTCGGCCCGGTGGTCCACGCTCCCGCCGACCGCCTGCTCGGGTGCCATGTACCCGACCGTGCCCTCAGCGGCCGCGCCGATCGGGGCCGCCGGGCCGCCGGCCGTGCGGGCCGCGATCGCCAGCCCGAGGTCCACGAGCTTGCTCGTGCCGTCGCGGGTCAGGAGGATGTTCCCCGGCTTCACGTCCCGGTGGACGACGCCGATCTTCCGGGCCGCGTCGAGCCCCTCGATCACCTGGAGCGCGATCTCGATGGCCCGGCTCGGCGCGACCCGCCCGCACTGCTTGATGAGGTCGGCCACGCTCAGCCCGTCGACGAACTCCATAACCACGAACGGGCGGGCCGGGTCGTCCTCGAAGTCGAGCACGCGGACGATGTTCGGGTGGATGAGCTGGGCCAGGAGCTGGGCCTCGCGGGTGAACGACGCCAGGGCATCGGGGTCGCCGGCCAACACGTCGGGCCGCAGGAACTTGACCGCGACCGGGGTCTTCAGCTTGGTGTGCAGGGCCCGGTACACCATCCCCGCACCGCCCTTGCCGATGCACTCGATGAGCAGGTACTTCCCGATCTGGGTGCCGGCCTGGACCGGGGGCAGGGCCCGCGCCGCGCCGGCCGTCGACGTTTCGCCGCTGGGCCGGTCGTGCGGGCCGGCCGTGGTCGCCGAAACGCTCACCGGCGGCCCGAACTGGCTGGCGTTGGTGGACCGCGACAGGTACAGGCCCGAGTCGCCCGGGGCGACCGGGGGCCGGGGCGGCGGGGCCGGGTCGCCGGGGACCGGGTTCGGCGGGGGCGCGGCCGCGGCCCGCACCGGCGGCGGGGGGATCATGCGGGACGACCGACTGGTCGCCACCGGAACGACCCCGCTCCCGCTGGCCAGGAACGACCGGTGCGTGGTCGAGTCGGTCAGCGGGTCGCCGCCCGCCTTCGCGCGCCGCAGGTCCGTCGCCACGCTACGCGACTGCTCCAGGAGCGTCCGGGTGATGAGCTTCCCTTTGGGGATGAGGACGATCCCGGTGACCGGGTGGAGGATGTTCAGCGAGGCGCGGGTGCCGAGCAGCGCGACGAGGTCGTCGGCCGACTCGATGTACATGCCCTCGGGCACCTCGACCTCGACCCCGTCGCCGAACACCCGGCACTGGCAAGCGAGGCGGCTCTCGGGCCGCGCGTCGGCGACGAGTGACAGGGTCATCTTCTCGCGTGCGTTCACCGGCGAGAGGTTCTCGGTCCCGGTCCGCACCCAGACGTGGCAGGTGGAGCACAGCCCCTTCCCGCCGCACGACATCTGCACGTTCAGGTCGCGCCGGAGCAGCCCCGAGAGGAGCGTGGCCCCGGTGTCCACGAGGGTCGTGTCGGCGAGCGGGTGGAGCGCGATCTTCTTCATGTCGGCCTGCGGGAGCGTGGGCGGGTCTCGGCAGGGCGGGGAGTGAGCCGCACCGGGAAATTGCGAGTTTCGAGCCGCCGGGTTCCGTCCGGCGGTCCCGGACTGCGATCCGATAAGGACTGACGCAGTTGGGACCGCATCAGCCTGGTTCTGGTGGGGCAGACATTCGTGTCTGCCTCCAGTCGCCTCACGAGGCAGACACGAATGTCTGCCCCACCAGAACCAACTTCGCCTCCCGGACTCACATGGCCCGGACCAGGATCGGCTCGGGGTCGGCGACCGGCTCGGCGTGGACCGCGAGCATCAGCTCGAAGGTGGCGACGGCCCCGAACGTGATGTGCGCGCGGTTCGCGCCGCCCTCGTCGAGCGCCGCGAGCGCCGCCCGGACCCGCTCCCACCGGCCGACCGGGTCGGCCAACCCGTCGCGGTGGTAGTCGAGCCCGACCCCGGCGCCGGGCGGGACCGCGAGCGCGCGGGCCAGCGGCGCGGCGAGCACCCGGCTCCCCATGCGGCTCCCCTCGAGGACGTACCCGGCCCCGGCCCACGCGGCGTGGTGCCCGCGGGCGCGGAGCCGGTGCCGCCACTCGGTCACGGCCGCCGGCGGGGCGCACGGGGGGTCTCCGCCGAGCACCTCCAGGTCGCGGGCGACGGCCGCGGCCCGCTCGGCCTCGGCCGGCCACGCGGCCCGCACCACGGGCGCCCGGTCCAGTTCGGCCTCGAAGGTCGCGTGGACCCAGTACAGGCGGCCGAGCAGGTCCAGGTACGGCTCGCGGCCGATCCGCCCTTGGGCCAGCTCCCGGGCCGCCGGGAGTTGCTCGATCCGCGTGTGGATCGGGCGGGTCACCGTTCGAAGTTCGTCGATGAGTTCCACGGGTCGGCTCCTGGTCACATGAGTCCGCTGGAGATGGTGCGCCGCTCGCCGGTCTCGTCCCGGGCGGGGACCGGGAGGTCGGTGAGGATCTCGGCGAGGTGCTCGGCGTGCGGGCGCACGAGTCCCCACGCGGCCGGGGACAGGCACGCCTTCAGGGCCTCGTGCCACAGCGCGAACGTGTCCCGCATGAACTGCGGCGACATGTGGGCCGCCTTGAGGATCGTCTTGTACCAGTGGGTGAACATGTCGTCGAGGCTCTCGTGCTCGCCCAGGAACGTGGCGTTCCCGACCATGTTCGAGAGCAGCACCATGTCGCGGTGCCCCTTGTCGTACCCGGTTGGGCGGTACCGGGCGAACTGCGGGTACCGGGCGCGGATCCCGGCCATCACCCGGTCGGCGACGGGGCCGGCCTGGTGCCGGACCTCGTCGAGCGCCGCGCGGCGGCCCTCGACGGTCGCCAGGTAGCTCTCGATCTTCGAGCGGTCTTCGGCCGACGGGTACGCGGCGTCGAGCCGGCTCAGCACGGTGGCGATCATGCGGGCCTCCGGGGGTCAGGCGGTGGGTGCGGGAACGGCGGTGAGCGCGTCGGTCATCTCGTCGAACGCGGGGCGGAACACCTCCCACGACGAGGCGGTGAGCCGGCCCTCGAGGAGCTCGCGGAGCACCAGGTACGCGTCGCGGACCTCGAGCGGGTCCACGCCCAGTTCGGGGAGCACCCGCGCGAGGTGCTCGGTCCACCGGTACCGGAGCAGCCGCGGGTCGTCGGCCAGGACCGACAGGTTGACGTGCCGCAGGCTCTCGACGAGGTCCTGGGCCAGGGGCCGGCTGTAGGTCTGCCGGTCCGGGTGCCGCTTGGTCAGCTCCTCGTGGAGCCGGCGGGCGAGCCCGGTCTCGGTCCGCTCCAGCTCCTCGCCGAGCTTGAGCCGGGCCGGGAGCCGGGCGTAGTACGCGGTCATCCGGGCCACGTCGGCCTCGGGGAACGGGCGCTCGTTCGCCTTGCGGATGATGTCGGTGAGCCAGGTGTTCATGGGCGCTCCGCGGGGTCTCGGGGGGTCACGTCGTTTGGAGGGCGTCCTTGATCCGCTGCAGCACGGCGGCGTGGGCCGGCATGGCCTCGACGGTCTCGATCCAGTCCTCGGCGGCGGCGACCGCGTCGGCCCGCGCGATGACGAACCGGGACCGCTCGGCCCCCATCGACGGGCACTCGGTCTGGACCGCGTCGAGGGACTCGCCGCTCAGGTGCCCGAACACGACCCCGAGCGCCCCGGCGAGGAGCATGTCCACGGGCCGGTCGGACTCGCGGATCAGCGACGGCATGACCGAGTCGGCGAGGTCCGCGAGCAGGATGCCGTCGCCGCACAGCGACAGGTCGAGGCGGAGCACGCCGTACCCGTGGGCCGCGAACGACTCGGCGAGGCACGTGTGGACGAGCCCGGCGGGGAGGTCCCGGAGCCGGGTGCCGTAGAGGGCCGTGACCTCCTTGTCGAACCGGGCCGCGAGCCGCGCGCCCCACTTCTTGCCCGCGCCCTTCATGACCCGCCGGTACGCCTTGCCGCACTCGTACACGAGGGCGTCGCGGAACCCGAGCAGGAACTCGGTCGGCAGGGCGCAGATGCGGACCCCGGCGGGGTTCCGGGTCACGCCGGTGGCCACGTCGGTGCGGAAGTAGTCGGGCCGGGCGGCGGGGTTGCCCTTGAGCCGCACCGGCGGGTCGAGTGCCATCGTCATCGGGGTCTCCTCGGTTGGGGGTCACGCCACGGCGCTGGCGGTCGGTCCGGGGGCGGGGGCCGGCGTCTCGGCGGGAGCCGGCGCGAACAGTTGGCTCAGGGGCCGGCGGCCCGGGTGGCCCCCGGCGGCGCGGGGCGCGCGGGCGACCCGGGGGGCGGCCGTCCGGGGCGGGGCGGCCCGGAACCGGGCGGCCAGGGCGGACCAGGGGAGGCGGTGCGGGTTCATTGGTGCGGGTCTCTCGGTGCGGGTTCGGGTGCGGGTTCCGGGGGTCACATCTCGGACAGCTTCTTGGTGATGTCGCGGGCCGAGGCGCCCTCGCCCCGCCAGAACGCGGCCGCGTTCACCCGCTCGTAGTCCGCGACCACGAACTTGCAGAAGTCCTCGCCGGTCGCGTAGCACTGCATCTCGACGCACCCGAGGGGCCGCTTCGCCAGCGCGCTGAACACGGCCCCGAACAGGCCCGCGTAGAAGTAGCACACCACCGACCCGACGTCGCCGACCGACTTGGCGACCGCCGACTCGTACAACTCGACGTACAGGAGGCCCTTGTCCCGCTGGGTGAAGTCGTACCGCCAGGTGCCCCACCCCATGATGGTGAGCGGCCACCACCAGCACTCCATGAGGAAGTCGACCCGCATCCGGTCCAGCTCGGCCTCGAACTCGGCCTGCATCCGGGGCAGGAACCGCCGCATGTCCTGGACGCCCCACTGGTACCCGCACTTGTACATGATCTCCCGCGCGCCGCTCTGCCCGACCTCGTCCTCGAGCGACCCGAGGACCGCGACCAGGAAGTCCTCGGACACCCGCATGACCCGCTGGCCGTACGGGTTGGTGACCGTGCCCCGGTCCGGGTCGGCCCGGAAGAACTCCGAGTCGTGGTAGTGGTTGTGCTTGTACGGCTGCGGCCCCTCGACCACGGAGATCGGGCCGCGGTGGATGGTCCCGTCGGTCACCCCGGGGCGGCGGAGGAACGAGACGGACCGCAGGTCGGCCTTCTCCTTCCACAGCAACTGGAGCGTCTGCTCCGACGGGCGGTCGATCGGGGCCGTGTAGTCGTCGGTCCGGGTGCTCATCGCGGGGCTCCTCGCGTGCGGGGGTCAGGTGGGGGTCTCGCGGACCCGTTTCAGCTCCTTCGCGGCCGACACGAACTCGTTGAAGATGGACCGGGTGATGAGCTTCCCCTTGGGGATCAGCCGCTGCCCGGTGATCGGGTGCAGGTAGTCGTACCCGGCGACCGTGCCGACCAGGGCGTCGACCTGCTCGATCGACTGCACGTACATCCCCTCGGGGACCTCGACGACGATCCCGTTGCCCTCGATGTGGCACTGGCACGCGAGCCGGCTGTCCGGGTCGGCCGTGGCCACCAGGCCCAGGGTCCGCAGCTCGCGGGCCGAGGGCGGGGACACGCAGTCCTTGCCGGCCCGCAGGTACACGTGGCACGTCGCGCACAGGCCCCGGCCGCCGCACGCCATCTCGATCTCGAGGTCCTGCGAGAGCAGCCCCTCGACCAGGCGGCTCCCGGTCGCGACCTCCAACTGACCGCCGACCGGCACCATCGTCACGGACTTCATCGCGCCCCCCGGTTGAGACAGAGGACAGAACCCCAGAGGACAGAAGGTCAGGAACCGAAGTGGTCCCGGTTTGCTCTTCTGTCCTCTGTCCTTCTGAGGCTCCGTCCTCTGGTCCTTAGCTGCTCATGCCCAGTCGCCAGCCGACGCACAGTTCTTCGACCGCGATCGCCTCGGCGTGCGGGTCGGTGAGCCCGGCCAGCGGCGCGGCGTTCCGGTCCGGGAGCCGGGTCGGGACCACCATCCGCACCACGAGCCGGCCCGACGGAGTGGCGTCGAGCGCCAGCTCGCCCCCGAGGGCGGCCGCGAGCCGCTTCGCGAGCAGCAGCCCCGGGACGAACCCCTGCCCGTCTCCGGTCGGCAGCAGGGCGCTCGGGTCGAGGTCGCCGAGCGGGTTCGCGAGGGCCGCGGCCTGGGCCGCGGTCAGCGGCGGGCCGGCGTCGACCACCTCGACCTCCAGGTTCCCCTCGGTCTGGCCCGGCTGACACGGGAGCCGGCGGAGCCGCACCCCGACCGGCGCGCCCCGGACCGCGGCGGCCGCGTGGGTGAGCACGCCCAGCACCGCGGTGCCGAACCAGTCCTCGTCGCAGTACACCCACCCGCCCGCGTCCGCGACGGTCACGGTCACGTCGGCCCGCTTGAGCCGCGCGGCCAGCAGGTCGAGCGCCCCGCGGACCGACTCGCCGGCGAGGAACTCGGACCGGGCCGGGGCCGGCAGTTCGCCCCACAGCGTGACCGACAGCCACCGGGCGACGCGGACCTGTGCGTCGAGGTCGGCCGCGGTGTCGCGGACCGCCCTGAGCCGCGGGACCAGCGCGTCCCGCTGCGGGGTCTGCTTCACCTCGCCGATGAGCTGCCGGGCCTGGGCGACGATCCCCTCCCCGGCCGCGCCGGCCTGCTGCTCGACGAGGCCCAGCGCGGCGACCAGCACCTCCTCGCGGGTCCGGGCCCGGTCGAGCCCGAGCCGCCGGTGGTCGTCGGCCAGTTCCCGGGCCACGACGCACCACATGCCGTCGTTCTGGACGTGGGACCGGGCCGCCGCGAGGCACAGCCGGGTGCCCCGGGCGATCGCGTCGGCCGCCACCGGCCGGCCGCCCTGCGCGAACCAGTCGGGCACCCCGGTCAGCACCAGCGAGGGGATGCCGGTCGGGTCCGGCTCGGCCGGGGCGCGGAGCAGGTGCCCGAGCGGCGCGCGGACGAGCTGGGCGACCGGCCGGCCCAGCGCCTGCTCGGCGGCCGGGTTCGCGTACCGGATCACCCCGCGGTCGTCGGTCGCCACGAGCGGGAGCGGGCACGACTGGAGGATGCGGGACAGCCCGGCGAGCCGCTGCCGCACCGCGGTCACCTTCGCGTTCAGGTCGGCGCACCCGGCCGCGACCGGCTCGCCGCTGATCCCGGCGGGCAGCGCCAGCGCCAGCGGCTCGGCGGGCGTGCCGGCGGCGACGCGGCCCATTGCGGCGGCCACGGCCCCGAGCGCGGCGGTGAACTTCGCGGCGTCGGCGGCCCGGCGCGCGGTCTCGTCGTCGAGCCGGCCCGAGGTCTCGTTCCCCTTGTCAATAAGGGCGGCGACGACCGCGGCGAGCCGGCCGAGTTCGTCGCGGCGCCCGGTCGGGAGCCCGTCGGCGGTCCCCTCGTCCGCGGCCGCCTCGACGGCGCGGCCGAGGTCCGCGAGGGGCCGGGTGAGCTGCCACAGCAGTCCGGCGGCGGCGGCGGCGAACGCGAGCCCCGCGGCGGCGGCGGCCCCGAGCGCCTCGGGGCAGGCCGCGGCCACGACCCCCGCGGTCCCGAGCGGGCACGCGGCCGCCACGAGCAGGCGGGTGCGGAACGTGTTGGGTGGTCCGTTCTTCATGGGCGGTCCTGGTGCGGGTCGGGTAGCGTCAGTCGCCAGTGGCGTCGTCGGGGCCGAAGGCGGTCCGCGCGGCGGCCAGCGCCTCGCGGGCCGAGGGCCGGGCGTCGGGGTCGCGGGCCGCCATGCGGCGGATCAGGTCCGAGGCCGCCCGCCCGACGCCGGGCACGGTCCAGTGGAGCGGATCAAGGTCGAGGGCCAGGTGCCCGGCCCGGCACTCGGCGGCGTCGCGGCCGGCCACGAGCGGGCGGCCGGTGAGCGCGTGGTACAGCGTGTGGGCCAGCGAGTAGATGTCGGACTTCGGGGAGCCGGGGGCGTCGAAGCACTCCGGGGCGGCGTACGGCCACGTCCCCTCCACGACCGTTGGGGCGGGACCGGCCGTCCGGCGGGCCGAGCCGAAGTCGCACAGTTGAATCGGGCCGGAGCGGGCCGCGAGGACGTTGCCGGGCTTCACGTCGCCGTGAACGAACCCGGCCCGGTGGGTGGCGCACAGGGCCGCGAGCACGCCGCGGGCGAGCCGGAACACACGCCGCGGGGCCAGCGCGTGCTTCCGCCGGAGGGTCCGCGCGAGGCTCTCGCCGCCGAGGTCGGTGACGAGCAGCGCCTGCCCCCCGGCCTCGTCGAGGTCGCACAGCCGCACGACGTTGCGGTGCGCGGCGGCGACCAGTGCCGCGGCCTCGGCCCGCAGCGGCCCGGCGGTTGCAGCGACCTTGATCGCGACCGGCACCCCGAGGAGCGGGTGGACGCTGCGGTACACCGGCCCGCCGCGCCCGTGGCCCAGCACGCCGCGGACCGTGTACCGCCCGAGCTTCGCGTTCAGCGGGAGCGGGAGAGGAACCGTGGCGGCAACCGGCACCCCGCGGGCGAGCCGGGCGCGGACCGCGGCCGGGTCGATGAGTTGCCGCAGGTCCCGCTCGTCGAGTTCGCCTGCCGCGACCATCGTCAGCGCCCGGGCCGCGACTCGGTCGATGATCCCGCGGGCCACGAGCGTGTCGATGACGGTCGCCGCGTCGGTCGGCCCCACGGCCCGTGCCAGCGCCGCGGGTTCGACCCGTGCGACGCGGGCGACGATCTCGAGGACGAACCCCGGGCGCGTCGGGCCGGCAGTAAAGGGAGAACTGGGCGACATTGCGGTCCCGTTCGTGGGCAGCGAACGGGCTTACAGAGGTTGTCGATCGGAACGTGTTGTGTGGCGACCTACATTTCAAACGCCGTGCCACCGGCGGCCGGATCGCGCCGCGAACGCGAGATTGCGTTGGGACGCTGAGCTTTCACGCTCGGACCGATATGGCGACGGGTTACGAACGGGTGCATAGGCGCAACGAACCGGCGAAAACCACTTGTGCGTCGGGAAAGCTCGAAAATGTTGGCGGTCCGAGGGGGGGCGTGAGGGGCGGGCGGAAGATTCGTGCCGGCGGCGACGGCGGACGATTCGCCGCGCCGGGGCCGGTCACGCAGTAGCCGGTGGCGAAGAATTAGCCGGCGGCGGGGTCACCGGTGGGGCGGTCCGGAGGTGGTACTGCTCGACCCGCTTGCGGAGGGTCATGCGGTTGAGGCCGAGTGCCTCGGCGGCGCGGGTCAGGTTCCCGTCGAACTGGGTTAGGGCGAGGCGGATCAACTCCGGCTCGGACCGGGCGAGCCACTCGTTGTAGAGGTCGCGGGTGCCGGCCGCGAGCCGGTCCCGGACGAACGCGGCGAGCCCGGCGTCGTCCCCGGTGCCCCCGGATGGTCGCGAGGCCGCGGGCCGCGGGAGCCGGAGCGCGTCGGCCGGCACGACCGCACCCGGCGCCTCGAGGGCCGCCTGCCGGAGCACCCCCTGGAGCTCGCGGAGGTTCCCGGGCCAGTGGTGCGCCCGGAGCCGCTCGGCCGCGTCCGGGGCCAGCCCCTCGACCTCGATCCCGAGTTCGGTCCGGAACTGTTCGAGGAAGTGCGGCACCAGCAGGTCGAGGTCGTCGCCGCGGTCGCGGAGCGGCGGCAGGTGGATCGTGTACCCGGCGAGGCGGTAGTACAGGTCGCTGCGGAACCGGCCGGCGGCGCACATGGCGACGAGGTCGCGGTTGGTCGCGGCCACGACCCGGGCGTCGGTCCGCACCACCTCGCTCCCGCCGACCCGCTCGAACGCCTGGTCCTGGAGCACCCGGAGCACCTTCGCCTGGGTGACCGGGGACATGTCCCCGACCTCGTCGAGGAAGATGGTGCCGCCGGTGGCCTGCTCGAACTTGCCGATCCGCTTGCGGTCGGCCCCGGTGAACGCGCCCTTCTCGTGCCCGAACAGTTCGCTCTCCAGCAGCGCCTCGGGGACCGCGGCGCAGTTCACCGCGACGAACGTGCCCGGCGGCCGCCCCGAGTGCTGGTGGATGGACCGGGCGATCAGCTCCTTGCCGGTCCCGCTCTCGCCGAGGACAAGCACGGTGACCCGCTGGCGGGCGACCCGGCCGATGGCCCGGTACACGTCCTGCATCGCGGGGCACCGGCCGATCAGGACCGAGTCGAGGTGCTGGGGCGGCGGGGTGACTGCCGGCGGCCGGGGGTCGCGGGCGGCGGCCGCGGCTCGCAGCGCCCGGGCCACGGCGTCCACGATGCCGGCGGCGGAGAACGGCTTCGGGACGTACGCGAACGCGCCCGAGGCGTTCGACCGGATGGCCGCGTCGCTCGAGTCCTGACCGGTCATCACGATGATCGGGGTGGCCGGGCTGGCGTCGCGGATGTGGCGGAGGACGTCGAGGCCGCTGCCGTCCGGCAGCAGGATGTCGCACAGGACGACGTCGGGCCGGACCTCGCGGAACCGGGCCACCCCCTCGGCCCCGGTGGTGGCGCCGGAGAACACCTGGCCGGACCGCTCGACGACGACGCGCAGCGCCCGCAGGACGCTCGCGTCGTCGTCGATCGCCAACACTTTCGGACCCGAGTGTTCCTGCATGGTCGCGGCTCCGCCCGTCGCGCGGCGCTCGCACCAGGGCGGGTGAGCGAGCGGTGCGACCAGAAGGGTGCCAGGTTCGCGTCGTACCGCGGGCGGGTTGGGCCGTGGGACGGAGAGCGAGACCACGGCCCGTGTGCCCGGGGCCGGTGGCCCAGTAACAGCTTAACTTACCTTCGCCCGCGGTGCGTGGAAAGTCCCGTGCGTAGCGACACGGCGGCCCCTCATCGCGAGATCCTTTAACGTCGAGGGAGCTGTAGACTGAACCCCGGAGGACGTAGTGTCAGACACCGAACTGACCTGAATTACCCAATGTTGGCCTCGAACTCTTACCTGTTCGCTCCTCGAGTTCCAATTTTACGCCCAGAACAATCCAACACAAGGGCGAATTGTCTGATCAGTACCGCCGCAATCATTAGCGCGGTGCTACACCAAGAACGTACACTCATGTCAGATCGCCCACGGGGCTCCTGCTCCGACGGCTTTTCACGGGCCGCGGTGTTCTCGCCCCATGCGGGTCCGCCCGTCTTGTACGAAGGTGATGTCCGGGTTGAACGCAGGGATTTTCAGGGCCACCGGACCAGGGTGCCTCCTGTCCCAGCGCCCCTCCGACCTCCTGTCTCGGCCCGTGTCCATGCGGACGCTCCGCACGGTTGTGCGGCTCCTGCACCGGACGGCCGGGCGGTTTGCCCGGCGCGACAGGCCGACTTAAATCTCTCGCAAATAATGGGTTATCGACCGAAGCACGGCCCGGCACGCGAGCCGAATCACGGTTCGCGGGTCGGGCCGGCGAAAATTCACCGTCAAGGGGCGGGCGGGCGGGCGGGGATTACAGTATCAGTTGTTCCCGCAGAGAGGGTCCTGGCCGATGTCGTCCCATACGTCTTCCGGTAACCTGGACCGGCTCGCCGCGACCGTACTGCGGGTCAGCGCCCGGTCCGAGTTGTCGGACCTGGAGCTGCTCGGCCGGTTCGCGTCCGACCGGGACGAGGCGGCGTTCACCGTGCTGGTCCGCCGGCACGGGCGACTGGTGGCTGGCGTCTGCCGGCGGGTCCTGCACGACTCCCACCACGCCGAGGACGTCGTGCAGGCGACGTTCCTGCTGCTCGCCCAGAAGGCGGGGGTCCTCGTGCGGAGGGGCGTCGTCGTCCCCGGGTGGCTTTACCTTGCGGCCCGGCGGATCGCGACGCGGGCGCGGCGGGGGGACGACCGCCGGCGGGTCCGGGAGAAGGCGGCCGCGCCGCCCCGGCCCGACTCCGAGCCGGACGACGTTTTGATCTGGGAAGAGGTCAAGCGGGCGGTCGACGACGAGGTCGCCGGCCTGCCGGCCAAGTACCGCGAGGCGGTGGTCCTGTGCTACTTCGCCGGGCTCACGCAGGATCAAATTGCCGCCCAGCTTCGGGTCCCGCGAACGACCGCGCAGTTCCGGCTGGAAAAGGGCCGAAGCCTGCTCGAGCAGCGGCTCGTGCGGCGGGGGCTCGCGCTGTCGGCTGCGGTGACCACGGTCCTCGCGGCTCCGGGCGACGCGCCTGCCGCGGTCCCGCTGGCCCGCGCGGCCGTGGCGTGGGTCAAGGGTGACGCCACGATCGGGGTGACGGCCGCGGCACAGGCGCTGGCCCGCGACGGGGCGGCCGGCCTCGCGACCCGCGCGTGGGCCGTCATGCTCGGCGGGCTCGTGCTGGCGGCGGTTGGCGGAATGGGGTGGCTGTTCCCGGCCCCACAGCTTCCCCCGGAGGCGGCCGTTGCGGCCGCGGTGCCGCTCCCAATCGCACCGGCCCCGCGGGCGGTCGAACAGAACCGCGAACCGGTCGTGGTGACGGGCCGGGTGAGCGACCCGAGTGGGGCGGCCGTCCCGCACGCCGAAGTCGCCGTGCTGGCGGCGGACCCCGTGTCGGCCCGGCAGCCACTCGCCCACGCCCGGGAACTGGCACGCGGCCGGGCCGGGGGCGACGGCCGGTTCCGGATCGAACTCCCGCGGGCCGTGCCCGGCGGTTCCCTCAGCCTGGTCGCCCGCGCCGACAACCACGCACTCGGGACCGCGAGCGTCCCGGCCCGGCCGCCGGCCGACACCGCCGTGACGCTGCCCCCGGTCGGGGCACCGGTCCGGGTGCGGGTGATCGGTCCCGACGGCCGGCCGGCGGCCGGCGTCCGGGTCGCCGCAACGCAGATCGGTGCGGTCCGGGCCGAGGTCGCGGGCCGGGAGCCGCCGCCCTTCTGGCCGGCGGCGGCGGTCTCGGGGCCGGACGGGAGGGCGGAACTGGCTGGGGTCCGTCCGCTGGACGGGCTGACGGTCACGGTTCGGGACGACCGGTACGAACCCGCGGTCGTCGCCCTGTTGGGCGGCGCTGACGGCGAACAGGAGGTCCGCCTCAAGCCGGCCCGGACCTGCGAGGTGACGGTGGCGTCGGCCGGGAGCGGGCGGCCGGTCGCCGGGGTGCGGCTGGTGCTGGTGCCCCTCGCGGCCGGGACCGACGATCCGATCGCCGGACTGGCCGCGATCGGAGAGTCGGGTGCGGACGGGGTGTGTCGATTGGCCCCGGTGGGCGCGGGCAGGTACCGACTGACCGCACTCCCGCCGCCGGGATCGCCCTACCTGGCGACCCGGGTGGCACGCGACTGGCCGGCCGACGACCCCGCCAAACACGTCGAGCGCCTCGCCATCCCGCCGGCGGTCGTGGTCCGCGGTCGGGTGACCGGGCCGGACGGCGGGCCGGTGCCCGGGGCCATCGTCCACGCGATCCCCGCCGGGGAACGCGACCCGGCGAGCCCGGGGATGATGACCGGGGCCGACGGGGCGGTCCGGACCGGGGCCGACGGGGCGTTCGCCCTCGCGGTCCCGCCCGGCGACGCGGCGGTCCTGGTCCACGGGCCGGGGGAGGACTACGTCTCCCGCCCCGTCGCGGGCGCAGCCGGCTCCGGGGTGCGGCGGTACGCGCACGCGGCGGCCAGGGTGCGGCTCACCGTCGGGGAGGAGCCGGCGGCGCAGGACTTCCGGCTGGCGGCCGGCGAACGAGTCCCGGTGAAGGTCGAACTGGCCGACGGGTCGCCGGCGGCGCAGGCGGTCCTGGTGTGCCGGTCGAGGGCGCTCGCGGCCACGCCCGAGGTGCTCAAGCGGTACGTGGTGGCCGACGGGCGGGTCGAGTTGCCCGGCTGCGACCCGGACCGTGATTACCCGGTCCTGGTCTGGGACCTCCAGAAGCGACAGGGCGCCGCGGCGGTTGTCCCCGGGCGGCGGACCGACGCGCCGGTGACGATCCGGTTGGCCCCGCTCGGAGCGGCCGGCGTGCGGGGGGTCGATGCCGCCGGCCAGCCGGCCGGGTTCGCGCCCACCCGGTTGGCGTTCACGCTCCCGCCGGACGTGCCGCGGGGGAGCAAGGGCGACCCGTTCGCCGGTGAGCCGGACCCCGACAACGAGTTCGACGCCCGGTCGTTCGACCTGCGGCCGATCGCCCCCCGCGGGCCGGGCGACCGGCCGGGCGAGGTCGGGCTCAACGGCCTCGTCCCGGGGGCGACGTACCGGGTCGCCCTCCAGGCCCAGGACGGGTGGCGGCGGTCCGAGGGGTTCCGGGTCCGGTCGGGCGAGTCCCGCCGCGGCCCGGACGTGGTGGTCCGCCCGTAGGTTTGCGTGCGGTTCAGAGTCCCGCCGAGTCGACGCCCCCTCTCCCGTCGCTCTGCAGCCGTCCGCGGGTTCCGCGGTCGTCGGTTCCCTTCATCCGGAGAGGTGTCATGCGCAGCCCCCCGTCCCGGTCGGCGTTCACCCTGATCGAACTGCTGGTGGTGATCGCCATCATCGCGGTGCTCATCGGCCTCCTCCTGCCGGCCGTCCAGAAGGTCCGGATGGCGGCCGCTCGGGCCAAGTGCACGAACAACTTGAAGCAGTGCGCGCTCGCGGTCCATGCGTTCCACGACGCGCAGGGGTACATCCCGCCGACGTGCGGGGTCAAGCCGGCGGTCACCTACGAGGATAACTGGACCGGCACGCCGGTCACCTATCAGCGGGTCGGGCCGGGCGGGATCGACGGGTCCTGGGCGTTCTTCGTGTTCCCCTACATCGAGCAGGCCGCCGCCTTTCAACAGGCGAACGCGGACGACGGCAGCGGGTACGCCGCCCACCGCGCATACAGCGCCCCGCAAACCCTGATCCCTACACTGGTCTGCCCGAGCTCCGACGAGGGCAGCGACCCGACTGTGTGTAACTACCTGGGCAACGCCGCGGTCATGGACGGCACCCGCAAGTTCGTGAACATCGGCGACGGGACCAGCAACACGGTGCTCCTGGCCGAGGGATTCGGCGGGTACGGGGGAGGGGCGAACGGACTCTACACTCTGTCGGGCCAAGCTCCTTTTGCGGACAGCCCGCCTGGCGGCACGACGCTCGAGTTTTCTCCTAACGCATCGTGGTCGGCGTCCGCGTCCGGCACCCAGCCGCGGTCGCCGGGCTACCTCAACGTGTCGGGGCCGTCTTTCCTGGTCCTCCCCGGGGTGTACCCGGCCTCAACGACCAAGACGTTCAACCCGTACGGCGGGACGATGACCGAGTACGGGGACATCGATTACGACTACGGTCTCCCGACCGCGATGACTCCCGGGGTGCTCATGGTGGCGATGGCCGACGGTAGCGCCCGGGCGGTTCCTGAGGGTGTCTCGGTGGGAACTTGGCAGGCGGTGTGTACCCCGAGTCGGCAGGATCTGCCCGGGGGTGACTGGTGAGAACGGCACCTGACGCGGCCGCAATCTCGGCACCCGACTCTGTGCGGTGGGCGAGCGTTCACCGCCCGCGGGTCTGGCTCCTCCTGGGCCTCGGCGCTGTGATCACTGCGGGGCTCGTCGCGAGCGTCGGCCGCGCCCCCAGACCCCAGCGGCTCACCCCCGCGACGGCCAGCCAGGCGTTCGGGATGGACGTCACCCCGCCCGGCGTGTGTGCCGTCCGTGGTAAGGTCCGATACGGGACCGCGCCGGTGACGGCCGGGCGGCTCCTGTTCTGGTACGACACCGGCCCGGTTCCGGTCCCGGCCGAGATCAAGTCGGACGGGACGTACCTGGCCCGGCAGTTGGCACCTGGGAAGGCCCGCGTCGCCGTCCTCCTGGACCCCAAGGGCGACCTGCCACTTCCACGGGGGTCCGTCGGCCCGTCCGTCCGAGCCGCCCTCAGTGGGGACGGCCCCGCGGCGACCCCCAAGGGGCCGCCGCCCCCGCAGGGGAACCGGCGCGCGCGGCCGCAGATCCCGTCGTCGTTCATTCGGCAGCTCACGGATTTCGTCGTCCCGGTACAGGCCACCGGGCTCCACAAGCAACTGCACCGGAAGTACGCGGCCCCGTTCGGCCCCGACACGCCCCAGGTCGAAGTCAAGCCCGGGGTGACCGAGTTCGACATCGTCCTCCGCTGAGCACCCGCCCCCCACCCAAAACACACGAGGCCGCCATGCGCCGCGCGTTTACCCTCATCGAACTGCTGGTCGTGATCGCGATCATCGCCGTCCTCATCGGCCTGTTGCTCCCCGCCGTGCAGAGGGTCCGGGAGGCGGCCGGCCGCGCCGAGAGTCAGAACAACATCAAGCAAATCATGCTGGCCACCCACAACTACCACGACACGCACCGGCGAACCCCGCCGGCGTACATCGAGCCGGTCGTCGAGGGCGGCTACAACTACAACCCCAACATCCCGTGGACCGGCCCGGTGGTGTTCGGGCTGCTCCCGTACCTGGACGGCCAGAACGAGTACACCGCCGGCCGCATGACGGTGAACGTGGTCAACCTGAACACGTGGGAGATGGTCGCGGCGACCGTGCACCAGTCGTCGGCCCCGGCCCTGGCGCCCGGCGGCCGGAAGCCATCGCTGGTCAGCCGCCTCGACCCGACGTTGGACCTGGACGCCGACAACACCGGCCCGGTGAGCTACCTGTTCAACACCCAAGCGTTCGGGGGTCGGTTCGAGTCGTTCAACCGGGGGCTGAGTCAGACGGTGTTCGTGGACGAAGGGTACGCCAACTGCCGCCGGCGCGAGTCCGTGGGCGGGGAATCTCCGCCCAACCCGGCGTCCCCGGACGACTACGTCACGTCCCGGCGGGGGGCCTGGAACTACCGGACCGATTCCACCAGCCTGCGGGCACAGTACCCCGACGTGACGGGTGACACGTTTATTGTGAGCGCGCCGCAGTACACGGCCTCGGACGGCGTCAACGCTCTGGGCGGGGCGTGGTTCCAGTCGCGGCCGCCGGTCGCGGAGTGCCACCCGTACGCGGCGCAGGGTCTGTCTTCCGGGGTGATCCAGGTCGGGCTCGGGGACGGCAGCGTCCGCGGGGTGCGGCAGGGGAGCGACCCGCTCCCCTGGGTCCAGGCGCACCAACCGGGCGGCGACGCCGGGCGGCTCGACTGACCGGAACTTCTCTTGTAGATCGGGCCGAGTCGGACGGGACTGACCCGGAGCAGTTGGTCGAGTCCCGAGGTGGTGCCGGGTTCAACACCGAGCGGATGCTTACGGAAATTGATGGCACGGAACACGCCCGGCCGGTCACGCCCGGGCGTGGGGGTCCACCTCGTCGGCTACGGGTCGCGGACGGCGAGTTTGAACGAGTGCAGCACTTCCTGGCCCGCCGCGTCGGCCACGGTGAGAAGCACGCTCACCTCCGACTCGGCGAACCCCTTCGGCACCGCCCACGCGATCTTGCCGTCGGGGGAGACACTCATCCCCTCGGGGCGGCTCTCGAGCTTCACCTTCACCCCGCCCTTTTTCGACCGGACCGTCAGGGCGTAGGCGAACGCCGCGCCGCGGATCACCCGGACCAACCGCGGCGACTCCACCAAGAGGTAGTCCTTCCCCGACTTCTCCAACGCGGCATCGAGGTCGAACGGGTAGAGCAGCAGTTTGTCGTTCTTCGGCGAGAGCACCACCAGCAGCTTCGCCGAGGGAAGGAGCATGAACCGCTGATCGTTTCCGATCGGTTCGCGGTCAAAGGCCGTGATGTCCGCGAGGGGGACCTCCGGTAACTCGGTCAGCTTCTGGCCGTCCGTCGCCCAGCGGACGCCCAAGTGGATCGGGTTCCTGGGGTCCCCGAATTTGTTGCCGTGGGAGTACGGCAGGGTGACGGTCAGGTACAGGCTGCTTCCCTCGGCGGCCGGGAAGCAGTACGGGATACCCCGCCCCTTCTGTGCGTCCCCGCTGTCCGCTTCCCCGGCCGACTTACCCTCCGGGGTGAACCGCCCCTGGGCGGTGTAAATGACCTGCCCGTCCGGCCCGGGGGTGAGGTGGCCGACCGACTGGTGGCCGTAGTGGTACTTGAGGGCCTGGTCCGCCAGGGTAATGACCGTGAACCCGGACGGCGACGTGCCGAACCGCCACGTTCCGATCGTCCCGCCGTCGGCGGACACCCGGACCCCCTCGCCGACGCCCTGAACCCGGGCCTTCGGTTCCGCCTTAAGTACGAGCGGGAGCAGCGTCTGGGCGTCCAGCACACTCACCTGCTCACCGCCGACCAGCCACAGTGGGCCGGCCGAGGCCGACCCCATCAGCGCGACCTTGATCGCCCCCTTGCCCTCGATCAGGGCCGTCTTCTCCTTCTCGAACGTGGTCAAGTCCCACCGCTGAACGGCCCGCTCGCCGGGACTGACGATGAACAGCTTCTCCGCCCCCGCGGCGACCAGCGCCCCTTCCCCGGCAACCGGGAGGAGTTTGACCACCTTCTGCTGCGTGGCATCGAACACCGCGACCTTGCGCTCGGACGGGATGTACAGGCAGATGAACCGGCCGCCCCCGCCGACCGCGACCGCGCCGACCGTGCCGGGGAGGTCCACCGGCTTCCCCGCCGCGACCACCGCGCCCGGGGCGATGGCGGGGAGCGGAACCGGCCCCTTGACCGACACCTTGGGCGGCACCGGCACCTTGGGCGGCACCGGCACCGGCACCGGCGTGACGCCCTTCACGGGCTCCAGTTTGGTAACCGACACCTCGCCGATGTACATGCGCGAGAGGTATCCGCCGAGGCAGAACTTGTGCCCGCCCGTGAGCGGCTTGTCGTCGCGGTGCCTCAGCACGATCTCGCCGTCGACGGCGACCGTGTAGTCGCCCCCCTGCCGGGTGATCACGAGCACGAACGGGTCGTCCGGGTTGCCCCTCGGAACGACCTTCTCCGCGTCGGCCCCGCCCTCCTTGAACAGGAGCATTCGGTCGTGCGTGAACTGGAGCAGGGTCCCCTTCCGCTCGAGGACCATCGTCTTGGTGTCGGCGGTGTCGAACCGGACGCACAGGGTCCGGAGGATCGACCGCTGCGACGGCTGGAGCCGCTGGCTGCCGACCAGCAGGTCGACGTGGCACTGGATCACGAGCTGGAAGTCCTGGGGCAGCGGCTCCTTGCTCGCCACCCAGTACGGCCCCCCGTTGCTGTCAATGACCAGCGCCCCCTTCTGCTCGCGCAGCTCGCCGCCCACCACGTCCCAGTTGTCCTTCTTGGGGGCGATGCTGGCGACCACGGGCATGCTCTTGGGGTCGAGCGGCCCCGGCTCCGGCGCGACCTTCGCGGCCAGCCGCCCGGCCTGCTCGGCGGCGTCCTTGACCTCGCCCAAGTGCAGCGCGAACCCGATGTTGTTGGCGTCCCGCTTCTTGAGGGTGACGATGCCGACCGCCTCGCCCTTGGCGTTCAGGAGCGGCCCGCCGGAGTTCCCCGGGTTGACGGCGGCGTCCGTCTGGTAGTACGACCGCTCCCCGAGCCGCACGCGCCCGACGGACACGCTCCCCTTGGTGAACGACAGGTTCGGCTGACTGTCCAGCACCCGCGGGAACCCCAGGGCCGCGACCTCACTCCCGAGGTCGAGCCGCTCGGCCGCGAGGGGCAGCGGCTGGAACGCCGGCCCGCCCTTCCGGGCGATCTTGAGCACGGCGAAGTCGAGGTCGTCCTTCTTTGGTGGGGCGTGCACGACCTCGGCGCGGAAGTACTCGAGCACCTCCGGGTCCTTCGCGGACGGCACCCCGACGAGGACGATGGAGCCCTTGATGGTGTCATCGGGCGGCACCGCGACGTGGCGGTTCGTGTAGACGAGGCCGTCGGCGGACGCGAGGAACCCCGAGCCGACCGAAGGCCCGACCCCGGGGGTGATCCGCTTCACGAGGACCACGCTCTTCCGGCTCTCGCCGATGTTGAACTTGGGGGGCTCGGCGGCGGCGGTGCCGGCGGCCGTCGCCACCGCCCACACGCCGATCAGGAGGCGAACGAGGCGGACCGGCCTCGGCACCGCGGGGCGAGAGAGTGGCATCCGGGCTCCTTGAGTACGGGGGCAGTGGCGGGGCCGGAACTGGCCGGCACCGGGAACGGACCGCGGGCCGGTTCGCACTGCGCCGGGGCCGACGCGGGCGGCGACCGACAGTTCAACGGGAACCCGCTGCGGAACGCGTGCGTGTCGGAACCCAATTTATGTTCCCGACGATCGGAACGCAATCAGATTGGACCGGACTTCGCTCGGCCGCGGTGCGCCGTGATTCGACACCTCGCGCCGGTGGTGAAGTTCACGGACCGAGCGCGTTCCCGTCCCGCCCAAGGGCAGCCCGCGGTGCGAAGGTCGTTGTGGGTCCGTGTGAAACCTATTGTGATCGGGAAAGGCGCGGTCGCACCCCGCGTCGCGGAGCAAAATTACTAGAGGGAGAGGGTTTACAATATTTCGACCGAGCTTTATAAAATGACCTCCGCCTGTGCAATCAACTGAGAGGCGCCCGATGCCCTACGGTGCCCAGATCACCCGAACCAACCCGGCGTGCCTCCTCTTCCTCATCGACCAGTCCGGCTCGATGAGCGAGCCGTTCGTCGGCGGGGCCGGCCAGTCGAAGGCCGAGGTCGTCGCCGACGCCGTCAACCGCCTGATCCAGAACGTGGTCCTGCGGTCGGCCAAGGCCGACGGGGTCCGCGACTACTTCCGCGTCGGCGTCCTCGGGTACGGCAGGGACATCCGGGCCGGGCTCGGCGGCACCGCCCCGTTCGACGTCCTCGTCCCGGTCAGCCGCGTCGGCAACCTCCCGCTCCGCGTCGAGAACCGCACCAAGCTCGTCCCGGACGGCGCCGGCGGCGTGATCGAGCAACCGATCAAGTTCCCGGTCTGGTTCGACGCCGAGGCCGACGGCAAGACGCCGATGTGCGCCGTGATGGCCGCGGCCGGCCTCGCCGTGCAGGGGTTCGTCGATGCGTTCCCGGACGCGTACCCGCCCATGGTGCTGAACCTGACCGACGGCGTCCCCAGCGACGGGAACCCGCTCGAGAACGCCCGCAAGCTCCAGGCCCTCGCGACCAGCGACGGGGCCACGCTGCTGTTCAACCTGCTCATCTCCAGCAAGCCGGTGCCCGCGGACTACTTCCCCGCCGGCGAGGAGACGTTCACCGACAACTTCTCCAAGCTCTTGTTCCGCATGTCGAGCGAACTGCCGCCCAAGTT
The DNA here is from genome assembly GCF_051859125.1 of Gemmata sp. NCBI lineage: Bacteria > Pseudomonadati > Planctomycetota > Planctomycetia > Gemmatales > Gemmataceae > Gemmata > Gemmata sp. Next base: position 4,801 of record NZ_JBHYGG010000046.1, on the reverse strand, counting down.
GTGGGACGCGGCCAGGGCCGAGGGCCACCCGGTGAGGCCCGGCGCGCGCGGCGTGGTCCTCAACGCCGACCCGACCGCGATCGTGCGGTTCCTGGACATCGGCACGCGCATCACCCCGACCGGGCGGTGACCGGCATGACCGCGGCACGGCCCGTCACCGAGTGGATCACCGGCACGCTCCCGAAGGTCGGGAACCGCCCGGAGGAGAACGAGGACGCGACCGCGGCCTCGGCCGACGGCCTGCGCTTCGCGGTCGCCGACGGCGCGACGGAGGGCTGGGAGTCCGGCCCGTGGGCCGCCCGCCTCGCCGCCGCCTTCGTCGACCTGCCGCCAACGCCGGCGACCTTTCCGGGTTGGCTCAACGGGGCCCGCCGCGACTGGGGGTCGCGGGCCGCGGCCGCCGGCCCCCTGCCCTGGTACGCGGTCGCCAAGCAGCAGGAGGGTTCGTTCGCCACCGTCGCCGGGCTGGAGGTCCGCCGCTCCGCGGCGGCGCCCGGGTGGGGCTGGCGGGCGGCCGCCGTCGGCGACAGTTGCCTGCTGCACGCCCGGGGCGACGCGCTGCTGGCGGCGTTCCCGCTGACCAGCCCGGCCGCGTTCGGGAACCGGCCGCGGCTCGTGCCCAGTTCCGCCGAGGTGCCGTGCCCCGAGCCCGAGTGGCTCGCCGGCCGCGCGGCCCCGGGCGACCTGCTCCTGCTCGCCACCGACGCGGCCGCGGCCCGGCTGCTCGACCCGGCGGCGCTCGGGCCGGCCCTCGCCGCCGTTCGCGCCGGGCTCCGCACCCGCGACCCGGCCCCGGTGCTGGCGTGGCTCGCCGCCGTCCAGACCGCGACCAACGACGACGCGTCCCTGATCGGGATCCGCTTGCCCGCCCACGAGGAGGTCCCATGAGTTGGCCGATGTCGCAGGACTTCAACGAGGCCCTGCAGAACCCGCGGCTGGCGTTCACCGACCCCGACCTGAAGGACGGCGAGACGGTCGTGGGCGCGCACGGCCTGCCGCTCCCGCGGTCCGGCAACTTCGCCGACGTGTACCAGGTCCGCGCCGCCGACGGCCGCGAGTGGGCCGTCAAGTGCTTCACCCGCCCCGTCACCGGGCTCGGCGACCGGTACGCGGCGATCACCGAGGCGCTGGCCGAGGCCGACTTCCCGTTCACTGTCGGGTTCGAGTTCCTCGCGGAGGGGGTCCGCGTCGGCGGCGTCGGCCGGCCGGTCGTGAAGATGGAGTGGGTCGAGGGGCTCCTCTTCAACCAGGTGGTCCGCGAGAACGCGGGCAGGCCGAACGTCCTGGTGGCGCTCGGGCAGATGTGGGCCAAGCTGTGCAAGCGGCTCCGCGAGGCGGGCGTCGCGCACGCCGACCTCCAGCACGGCAACGTGCTGCTCGTGGCCGGCTCGCGGCCCGGGGCCTACGGGCTGAAGCTCATCGACTACGACGGCATGTACGTCCCGGCGCTGGCGAACACCCCGTCGGGCGAGTCCGGGCACCCGTCGTACCAGCACCCGGCCCGCGCCAAAACCGGCGCGTACTCGCGGGACGTCGACCGGTTCCCGCACCTCGTCGTCGCGACCGCCCTCCGCGGGCTCGCCGCGTGCGGCCCGGCCCTGTGGGAGAAGTACGACAACGGCGACAACCTGCTGTTCACCGAGGAGGACTTCCAGAAGCCCGCCGGGTCGAAGGTCATGCGCGAGCTGTGGGAGACGGGCGACCCCGCCGTGCAGGCGCTCGTCGGGCGGCTCGCGATCGCCTGCACCCGGCCGATCCCGCAGACGCCGTGGCTGGACCAGATCCTCCCCGACGCCGACCCCGCCCCGCTCGACGACGGGACGCGGAGGGCCGCCGCCGCGGCACTCGGCATCCCCCTACCCGCACCGGTTGCGGCGCCGCCGATCGCCCCACCACATGTCGCCGCGCCGCTGTTCGAGGTGTTCGACGCCGCATCGGAACCCGTGCCGGTCGCCCGTTCGAAGCGCCCCTCCGCGCCCGTCATCGAAGTCGACGTGGAACTGGTCGAGGACGCCCCGTGGCCCGGGAAGTCGAAGCCGGCCCGGAGGAACAACAAGTCGTCCAAGACGGTGCTCCTGGCGGGCGGCGTCGTGCTCCTGCTCGCGGGGGGCGCGGCGGCGGTCGTGATGTCCCGCGGGAAGCCGAAGACGGAGGTCGCACAGAACAAGCCGGACGAACCCGCGCCCGCGGCCGTCAAAGAAAAGGAACCGGGGAAGAAGCAGCCGCCGAAGGCTCCCGTCGAGCCCGCGAAGCCCAAGGACCCCGGGGAGCCCGCGAAGCCCAAAGACCCGGTCGAGCCGGTGCAGCCGAAGGACCCCGTTCCGGTCGCCCCGCTGCCGGGCTCGTTCGAACTGTTGGAGGAGCCGTACCCGAGGGCCGAGGGGTCCCCGGCGGTCGGCGGCTGGCGGCGGAAGGGGGCGGACTACCTGATGGTGATCTCGAACGCGTCGGACCGGCCGGTTGCGATCCCCGACACCAAGGGCGTTCAACTGGCGGCCCGCGGGGTCGCGGTCCACCCGGGCCCGAAGGAGTCCGTCGCGGTCGTGTGGAAGAGTCCGATCGCCGGGAAGGTCCGCGTCGCGGCCCGGGTCACCCACCTGGACCGCGGCGGCGGCAACGGCGTCGCGTGGTGGCTCGAGCACCGGGCGGCCGACCGCGCGGTGACGTTCGCGGACGGCGTGCTCGACGTCGGGGGCGACGCGCAGCCCGCGGCGAGGGTGCTCCAGGTCGAGAAGGGCGACACGGTCGTCCTCGGCGTGGACGCGAGGGACGGCAACCACAACAACGACACGACGGGGGTCGCCCTGTCCGTCGCCGACGCGGACAAGCCGGGCCAGGTCTGGGACCTCGGCGCCGACGTCGCCGACCGCATCGCCGCCGGCAACCCGCACGCCGACCGGCTCGGGAACAAGGACACCTGGGCCTTCGCGACCCGCGGGGTCGGCTCGGGCGCCCCGAGGGCGAAGGACCCGCCGCCCGTGCCGGACGAGAAGTCCCCGGCCCCGCCCGACGCCGAGGCCCAGGCCCGCGCCGAGAAGGTCGTCAAGGACGTGTACAAGGCCGACTACGCGAAGGCGCGGCTGCCGGCGGACCGGGCGGCCCTCGCCGAGAAGCTCCTGGCCCTGGCGCTCGAGACCAGGGACGACCCGGCGGCCCGGTTCGTCCTGTTCCGCGAGGCGCGGGACCTCGCCGCCGAGGGCGGGGCGGTGCCCGCGGCCCTGGACGCGATCGACGCCGCGGCCAAGTTCTTCGACATCAACCCCCTGGCGATGAAGGCGGACGCCCTGGCCCTGGCCGCGCGGACCGCACCCATCCCGGCCCGCAAGACCGCCGCGGAGACCGCCCTGTCGCTGTCCGACGACGCGGTCGCCGCCGACAACTACGAGGTCGCGAACCGGCTCGCGGCGCTCGCCGGGGCGACCGGCCGGGCGAACAACCTCGGCACACTCGTCCAGCAGGCGGGCATGCGGTCCAAGGAGGTCGCCGAGGTGAAGGCGGCCTACGACGCGACCGAGGGGGCGCGGGCCGCACTCAAGGCGCGGCCCGACGACCCCGACGCGAGCGCCGCCGTCGGTAAGTTCCTGTGCCTCATGAAGGGCGACTGGGACCGGGGCGCGCCGCTGCTCGCGGCCGGCTCCGACGCGGAGTTCAAGCGGCTCGCCGAGCAGGAGGTGGCCCGGCCCGCCGCCGCGGCCGACCGCGTGGCGCTCGGCGACGGCTGGTGGGACCTGGCGGCCAAGGCGCCCGGCGGCCGACCGCGGGCGCAGCTCCAGCGGCGCGCCGGCCACTGGTACCGCGAGGCCGTCGCCGAGTTGTCCGGTCTGGCGAAGACGCGGGTCGAGAAGCGGGTCCTGGAGCTCGACAAGCTCGGGGTCGCGACGGCGTTCAAGGGGTTCACCCCGCTCTTCAGCGGGAAGACCCTCGACGGGTGGCAGGGGTACGTGGACCTGAGGGAGCGCGCAACGCTCTCGAAGAAGGCCTACGACGACCTCCTGCGGGCCCGGACGAAGGACGCCTTCGAGCACTGGAGCGCGTCGGACGGGGTGCTCAATTACGACGGCAAGGACGGCGGCACCCACCTCCAGACGACGAAGGACTACGGCAACTTCGAGCTGACGCTCGACTGGAAGATCGAGCGGCTCGGCGACAGCGGGGTCCACGTCCGCGGGGTCCCGCAGGTCCAGATCTGGGACTCGGACGAGCACCCGGCGGCCCTCGGGCCGGACAAGGGCTCGGGCTCCGGCGGCCTGTGGAGCAACGGGCCGGGCGACAAGTGGAAGGCGCCACTGAAGAAGGCCGACAAGCCCGTTGGCGAGTGGAACACGTTCCAGATCACCGTGGTCGGCAACGAGATCACGGTGCGGCTCAACGGCGCGGTGGTGGTGGACCGCGGGCGGTACCTGAACTCCCTCGACAGGACGAAGCCGTTCCCCCGGCGCGGGCCGATCGAACTCGAGGTCGGCGCGGGCCAACTGTGGTTCCGGAACATCGCGATCAAGGAGCTCCCGTGACCCGCCTCGGGGCGCGCGGCCCGTGCGGTACGAAAAGGATGTCCACCCGAGCCGCAGCGATTTGCAGGGGCCGGCCGAGGTCGCCGTTCTGGCGGATGTCCCCGGGTGTCGCGGGAGTCAGGGGGACTTCCAGGGTGCCCCGACGTTGGACCTCGGGGGCCGACCTCGCCCCTCGGTTCGTACCGTCTCATACCGGGTCTGTTGGGTTCGTAGTGGTCCGAGCCCGAGCGCCGAGCGAGGGTCCAGGTTGTCCCGCGCACGGCGCTCGGGCTCGGACCCGGCCACCACGG